>CALMHN010000098.1 GCA_937863745.1 uncultured bacterium
ATACTCAAGACAAGTTAGCTAGTAAATTAAATACTACTCATTCTGTTATTAGTGCTTATGAATCTGGTAAAACTGCTATACCAACATTATTTATGATTGAGATAGCTAAAATTACAAAAAAATCATTAAATTGTTTTTTAAACAAAATTTAGTGATTCAATATTAAAAAACTATGTTATAATGAATATGTAATTAAGATTTATCTCTTATTACATTTGTAGTAAAATGTTTCTCAAACGAGATACACAATTGCTCCATTAAAAAAATAAATGCCCTTCAAGGCATTTTTTAATTTGTTTATTAATATAAAATAAAGAGATTCAATATATTTCTTAATTTATCTTTTATTTTTTAGAATATAGTTACTTAAATCTTTTTTACTTATTTGATATTTATTATTTATTTTGACAAAACCAATATGTGTAAAAACATTAATTGAATGTTCATTTTTAATATTTATATTACTATAAATATTATCATTGTCTTGAATATTTATTTGATTTAAAAATTCCAATAATAATTTATTTAATGTCCTATGATCATGTTGATTGTTTTCTGCAATTTGTATTTCACAAATAAATGCTTCGTTAGTATCTTCAATGTATTGTAAATAACCGTTTAGTCTATCTGTATTCCTTATTATTGTTTTAATATTTTTATTGTTTAGTATATTCTTCTTCCAAATATTGTAATCACTAGTATTTATTTTAGTGTTTAATATCTTTGACATATTATTTGATACTATTTCGAACATATTATTAATAACTGGATTAATATTATTACATTTAAAAGTATCATTAGTATTTATTATTAAATCTGCCATTTTATATTTCCTCATATATATTCATTTAACTTTCAAATTAATACTTGCTGAATACGTACATTATATCATATGATTATTTATCATTTATGATTTGGTTTATAAGCTATATTTTCTTAATAATTATTTTGTCCAAAGCAACACGATTGGACCAAGAAAAAATTATAATCGTTTTCCTTAAATTTGATATGATTTAATTTAGGAATGAATTAGTTTTCATTGTATAAAAGTTATTCTTGGAAAATTATATAGCTAATGTTATTAGGCAAAAAACAATGGTAGCTATTCATTGTCTTCATCATAGTTTAATTTTAAATTTATTATTTCTTCAACACTAAATTTTTTTAATATCTTTTCAGTATCAAATTGTTTTAATATATTAATATATTTTTCTGCATTTTCAATAGAAACTAAATCATAATTATCTAAGTAGGCTATCATAATATCTGAATCATCATCTATATTTTGCAATAAATAATATTCTATGTTATTAAATTTAGTGATGTTGCAAACGATATAATTTTTATTATTTTCTAATGCTATGTGATCCATCAATTCTATTTTCATTTTCATCGCTCCTATTATAATTATCTGAATACTTTTCGGATCTTATTTTGTAATTAAATCTTTTTCTTAATTTATTATTTAAATTAAACAATGTTTTGTAAATTGCTAAGTTACAAATAAATACACTTGTTGGATAAGTTAATAATTCAATTTCAGCTGTCATTGGTGTAATTCCTTTTCTGTTACTCCACATTATAATGCCATCATTAATAATTTTTATGCCTAAATTTAAAACTAAAACTTTAGCTAAATTTTTTTTATCTTCCGTGGCTAATTTATAATTGTTTGATGCAGATTCTTCATAAATATGAGCTAGAGAGCTGTGTTTCTCTATGTCTTTTATTGTGTATCTATTTTCTTGCTTTTCCTTGTCTTTTCTTGTTGCATTTTCTTTTCCCAAAGTAATTGCTACCATTAGTTTATCAATTTCACTAAAATTGCTCTTTTGCATTCCAATTTCAGTTAATATTTGTTTACTAGTTTCTGAATTTTCTAAAAAGACATCATTATCAATAAATTCATATTGTAATTCTTTAATCCCAGATTCTATTTTTTTCTTTGTGTTTTCATCAATGTTATTATAATTTATATTTGGATTAATTGTTTTTAAATTTCTAATAAATAAATAATATAATTCAAAAAATTTGTAAGTTTTATTTTTCATGATATTTCTATCCGAATCTGTTATCTGCGTTTTATAATCACTCAATATTATAGAGTATAATTCAAAGCCAGACAAGTAAAATAATAATTTTAACTTGTTATTTTTTTTTGCCATTTACTTTAATATTATTAAATGAATCACTTGGCATATCATTAAACTGACATAATTTTGATGTTAATTTTGATCCATCATTTAATTTATATTCTAAAAACGAATCGATTTGCTCTGGATACTCAGTTAAATAAGAAGAAAACTTGTTATTTTTATACATATATTTTATTATTTCGGTTTCAGACAAATGTGGCATTCTATTTTTATAAATGTTTATATAATTTGAAAAATTATTTACTGATTGGGCTTGCTCTAAAAGATATAGATTAGAAGAATATTTGTTTTGATGATCGTCAATAGTTGTTGTTATACTTTCGACAAAGTAATCACTAAATATAAATTCTAATAATTCATTTTTATTGATTTTCATATAGATATATGGTAGTGCAGAATCGGAATTTTCTTGATCATAAAATACAAAGTTATCATCCTCAATTTTTATTCGACCATGTGAATTGGCATTTCTTAGAAAATTCATAAAAATAGGTATAGGAATATGCTTTTTAGTAAAGGCGTCAAATGGCATTTTCTTTTCATCATAAATATAGAAATAATTTGCTGCATTGGTAGAATCATAAATATTAACTATACTTTTCCACTCATTATCATAAGAATTTTTGTCATCATTTGAATTGAATAATATATTGAATTTATCAAAAAAACTTTATCTTAGTTTACTTTCTGTAAATTTCCAATTTTCCGTTGAATTAATTTTAAAGTTTGATGCATCTATAAATGATGATTGTGTTAACATAAATTTGTCAAAAAGACTTTCTTTGTTATAACACATTAGCAAATTTAGCAACATAACTATTACAGCATTATCTGAAATGTTTTGGAAATTGTTATTTTGGATGTTACTAATAGTATCTATCATCATTTTTTGAACATTATTTTTTGAGTCTTTAACAATAATTTTATTTAATAAACTATTTAAATTTGTTAAATTTGCTTCAATACTGAACCAACTTTTATTATCTATTCTTACTTTTTTTGTATTTTCTTCAGCATAAAAATTAATTTGACCACTTTTGTGTGCGAATGCATTTCTAATTTGATTTAACAATAATTTTTTTCCATCCAATGTTTTTAAATCTAAATTTCCCTTTAGAATTTTAATATAATCCATATTTTCATTAAGTATAATATTTTCATCAATAACCTGATTACTTAATATATCGCTTTCAAGATTTAAAAACATTAATATAGTTTCTTTGTTATATTTTAACGTGTCTATATAATATTTTTTTCTTTTTTTGAATAATAATTTTGTTTTAATCCGGTAATAAATACTGCTAGAAAATATATTAGGCTATTATACTTTGATTTGCAGACATCACTATTTGAATTATTATACATATCAAAAGTTACTTGATTGTTTCTTAATAATTTATTTATACTATCAATCATATTACACATCCTATTCAAATTATAGCATAATTTTAACTATTGCAATTGATGAATTTAAATATGCTGAATAGATTTATTAAATAGAAAATATTGTTGTATAATTAAGTTATTAAGGAGTATATTATGAAATTTACAATAAGTTCATCTTCAAATGATTCAATCGATAATAAATATAAAGAGAGTGCTCAACATTTATTAGATTATTTAGTTACTTTAGATAAGGCTGAGTTAAATTGGGGCTCATGTTCTATATCAATTATGGGTTTATGCTATGATGCATTTATGAAAGCTAATAAACCTATACATGGTTATACTACTAAAAAGTATGCTGATGATATTGCTAATTTACCTGGTGCTGATCATAAAGTGTTTGATACTACTTATGATTTAAAGAAAAACATTTTATATGATGCTGATGTTATAATTTGTTTAGCAGGTGGTACAGGTACTGTTTCTGAATTCTTTGCTCATTTAGAGGAAATAAGAAGTAATGATGCTAATAAATTATTAGTAATTTATGATGAGAATCATCACTTTGATTCTACATTATCTTTAATTGATGATTTAATAAGTCGTAGTTTTAATAACTCATCTATTTATAATTATTTTAAAGTAGCACATAACGTTAATGAATTTGAAAACATATTAAAAGAAGCCAGGATAATTTAATTTCCTGACTTTTTGTTTAATTCATTTATAAAGTTATTTATATATGTATCGTTATCTAGATAAGCTTCATCAAATTTAAAATCCAATAGATCTCCATGATAGTCTGATCCACCTGTAATTAATAGGTTGTGTTCATTAGCTTCTTTAATTAAGTTTTGTCTATAGTTTTCATCTTGGTTTGGATGGAAAACTTCTATTCCGTCAAATCCCATATCTAAGATATCATGGTAATCAAATTTATGAATTAAGATAGGGTGAGCAAGAACTACAACTGCTTTGTTTTTATGTAAAAATTTAATTCCATCTTCTAGTGATATACAATCGTTTGATACATATCCTTTTTTATCATGCCCTAGAAACTTATCATAAACTTCTTGAAAATCGAAGCCATATTTATCAACAAGTGCTGATGCAACATGAGCTGAATTTATTATTCCATCGGCTCTTTTTTTGACATCTTCATAAGTTATTTCTAAGTTATAATATTCTTTTAGATTAGATATTATTTGTTTAATTCTTTTTTCTAGTTTTAAGGCTTCATTGTCGAAAAAAACTTTTACTTCATTATTTATATTTTCACTAAAGTAACCTAAAATGTGAATTATTTCATTTTCATATTTTACAGACATTTCTACTCCTGTAATATATTTAACATTTGTTTTTATCTTTGTTGTTTCTTCTATACTATTAACTGTGTCATGGTCTGTTATAGCTACATAGTCAAAGTGTTCTTTCATTGCTATTTCATTTATTTCGGTTATTGTTTTGGTTCCATCGGAATAATTTGAATGAACGTGTAAATTTGCTTTCATAATTATCTTCTTTCTTTATCTTATTATACTTTATATTATTTCTATTAACAAATATATTTGATAGGTATTATTAATATAAAAGTGAAGGTATATTATACAAACTAGTTATTAATTATAAAGTCATTTGTATTTTTTTTATTGTGTTATACTATAGATGATTGGATGGGTATTATGAATGATGATATAAAAGTATTTACACAAAGTAGTATTAGAATTACAAATAATGATTTGGTTATTTATGTTGATCCATATGGTATTGATAATGATTATAATGATGCGGATTTTGTACTTATTACTCATAGCCATTATGACCATTTTAGTCTTAAAGATATTGCTAAAGTAAGGAAGGGTAGTACTAAATTTATTATTCCTAAAGATTTGGATGGCAAATTAGATAATTATATAATTCTTCTTCCTGGTGAAGAATATGATGATGAATATATTAAAATAAAGACTATTCCTGCTTATAATATTGATAAGCCTTATCATAAAAGGGAATATGGCTGGTTAGGATATATTGTGGAAATTAACAATACTACTTATTATTTTGCTGGTGATACTGATTGTACAAAGGAGGCCATTAGTGTTAAGTGTGATGTTGCTTTTGTACCAATAGGTGGAACATATACTATGGATTATATGGAAGCTGCAAGACTTATAAATATTATTAAACCAAATGTTGCTATTCCTATTCATTATGGTTCAATTGTTGGTTCATATGATGATGCTGATAAATTTAAGAAATATGTTAATAAAGATATAATGGTAGATATTAGATTAAAAAAATAGCGTTAGATAATATTTCTAACGTTTTATATTTAAATAACAATTAAATTTATTTAGTGTACTTGATTTGCATTTAATGATGGTTTGTAGTATTGTATGTTTAATTTTGTGGGGTATATATGGTTAAGTTTAAGTTAGGTTTGATTTTTATGGGGTCTCATGATGATAATTGTCTTGAAATTGATATTGATGAAGAACCAGATACTTATGATCTTAATTTTATGGTTTCTTCTGTTGTTCCTTTAAAAGATTTTTTGGATAATAATTTTGAAATTGCTATTAAAGATAATATAAATATGATGATTCATAATAACGATTTTTCCAAAAAAGAAATAGAAGAGTTAGAATCTTTATTGGGGAAAAACTTAGACGTCTATAATAATATTATTGAAATTACTTCAACTGATGATGATCTTTTACCTGAGTTTATTAAGTTTAATAAATTGGAAAAAAGAGAGATATTATTAACACGTGAAGCTGATGCTACTCATAATAATTTAAATGAATTATTTAGTAGGTATAAAGATTTTAATATTTATGTTTTAGTAGATGGTAATAGTTCTTATATTCCTTTATTAGAATATAAGAAAACTGTAGATGCTATTGATTCAATTGTTAATAAGATAAATAAATATAATTTAAGTGAGTTAGAAAAAGTCATGTATGCTTTTGATTTAGTTAGAGATCGTGTATATGTTTCTGAAGAAGATAATGAAGATATGGCAGTTTCTAGAGATTTATCTTCTGTATTATTTGGAGATAAAATTGTATGTGTTGGCTTTTCGGAAATATTTGATAAGGTTTTGAGAAATTTAGGAATTAATTCACAAACTTTTCGTATTGTTCGTAAGGACAATTCTGATATTGGTCATCAAAGGGATGTAGTTTATATTAATGATCCTAAATATGGAGTTGAAGGTATTTATTTTTTTGATCCTACTTGGAATTGTAAAGAGAATAAAGATGATAATAATTTCTTAAATTCATATGATTATTTTTGTCAACCAAAGGAATCTATTGATAGTTTAAGTGATGATAAATATAATGATGAAACATGGAAAGGTATATGTGATGATAATAAAAAATTATTGGAAGATAAGATAAAGCATGATGATTTAATACATATAACTGAGAGAATACTTAAGCCTTATAATTTGGTAGCGAAATTTATTGATGGGAAAGATCTTATTAATGCTTTTTTAAGTTATAGACGTATACCTTATGCACCTGTTGGTTTAACTGGAGTTTATGATCAAAACGATGTATTAAATAGATTAGAAAAGTATAATAGATTAATTAATTGTGATTTTATTACGCCAGATAATTTTTTGAAATTAGTTTATAATGTAAGAAAAGTTGAATATTATGATGATCCTGAAAAATATCCGTTTAGTATTGAAGCAATTAAGAAATGCGTAGTTGACAGCAGTGCCTATTATGATGTTAGGGCTTTATTATTTTCAATTTTTGATAAGAGTTTTTCAAATAAAATGAGTGAAAATGAATTCGATATGAAAGTAGAAGATATTGAATTAGAGAAGAAAATAGGACAGGTAAAACTTACAAGGACTTTAAAGAATTTTAGCCAAAAGAAAAGATAATTTTAATTATCTTTTTTGATTTATTTTATAAAATGAATGTTGCTTATGGTTTAAATAATGTTATAATTGTTAAGAACTAAGGTGGACAACATGATTAATGATAAGATAACAATTTTATATAATATAAGGGCTCTTGCAGGATTTACTTACTTGTATGATTCTTTAGATAAGTATCAATATGGACAAACTGAAGATAGTGAATTTAAATTAATGACTAATGCCATGATTTATTCTAATACTGATTTACCTCTTCCTAGTGGTAATACTGGTAGTCCTTTGGCTGTTGCTATGGAAATGCATAAGTATATTGGAGCATTATATTTGTTAAATAATGCTGGTGAATTAGGCATTAATTTGGCTAATATTTCTCATGATAATATGGGAGAGGTTTATAGTGCTAAAGATGTTTTATATATGTTTGCTATGAGCGATGATACATCCGAATTATTAAAGGAAGATATGCCTAATAATTTGGGTATTATTTTAGAGAGAAACTCGGAGTGCTTTAACGAGTTAAAAAGATTACTTAGTAAAAATAGGGTAAGAAAAAATGAAAAATAAAAAGGAAATATTTGTTATTTCCTTTTATTTCCTAAAATTATAATTATTATAAATATTATTGCATATTGGCTTAGTATCATTAATTCTATTTTAATATTATTTTTGTATTTCATCATTAGTAATAATGAAGCTATGAACCAAATAATAAATAATAGAGATAATAATTTTTTCTTTACGGGGATATTTTTATTCTTAATGTTTAGGGCATCATTTTTTGCTATGTAATTCATTAATTGAGTTGATTGTTCTATTTCAACTTTCTTTTCTTCATAAATACTATGACTTTTATTAATTAAGAAGAATAAATCCCATAGTAAGCCAAATACAGTAAGGCTAATAAGACCTATGATAACAATAGTTATTAATATTTGGTTATTATAATTACCAGAGTAATTTGATTCTTGAATATAGCAGATTGTTCCTGTTATAAAAATTGTTGCAAATGATAAATAGGTTAGTGCTCTAAATATTTTTTCTAGTTTTAAATTATTCATTTTTAATTCCTTACATATTTTGACTTATTGTATTAGATATTGTATCAAATGATATTCCACATATTAGTAATATAATAATGATAATTATTACTAAGCCATAGATACAAAAGAAAGATCTAGCATAGTTTCTTCTATTGGTATTTGAATTATCAAATGAGAATATTATTAATAATATAAAGCCAACGATAGGTATATTAAATAATATATTATACCCAAAGTAAGCCCAAGGTGATAATAAATCGCCATTTCCATTTTGTTCCTCCATTAAATATATACTAGCACAAATATAAATTATTTAGCATGTTTTATTTCTGATTCATATAAGTGTTTATAGTTTGGTGAGTTCTTTAATAATTCTTCATGTGTTCCAACTGCTTCTATTTTTCCTTTATTTAAGAATAATATACGATTACAATTTACTATTGTTGATAATCTATGAGCTATTATAAGAATTGTATATTCATTTTTCATGTTATCAATGGCATCTTGTATTTTAGCTTGTGTTTCATTATCTAGAGCTGATGTTGCTTCATCGAATAGAATTATTTCTGTTTTTTGTACAAGTGCTCTAGCAATGGCTAAACGTTGTTTTTCTCCACCTGATAGATTTACACCACCTTCACCAATAATCGTGTCATATTGGTCAGGAAGGCTCTTTATGTAATCATGTAAGCAGGCTAGCTTGCAAGCTCTTACTATTTCTCGATCAGTTACATCTTCTTTAACTAGTCTAAAGTTATCTTTAATTGAAACATTAAAGATATAAGGATTTTGACTAATGATGGTAATGTTTCCTCTTATTGATTTTCTATCTAATTCTTTTATATCAATGCCATCAATTGTAATATTTCCACCTGTTACATCATACATTTTACAAAGTAAGTTGAATATTGTTGTTTTACCAGCTCCAGATTTTCCAACAAAGGCAACTGTTTCATTGGCTTTTATTTTAAAGTTTATATCTTTTAAGACGGGTTTATTATCATAAGAAAATGATACGTGTTTAAATTCAAAATCACCATTTACTTTAGTTATATGTTTAGTTCCAAATGTTTCTTTTTCAAATCCATTTCCATTCATGATAGCAAATATTCTTTCACATGATAGATTGAAATCTTTAGCATATTGCATGATGTTACCAAATAAAAAGATCAACTTATTTGTTTGCCCTGAGTAGTTATAACATACTAGAGCATTTGCCATGGATATTCCACCGGTAGTGATTAAATATACTAAAGTAAATATTAGTAATAGATCACCTAAATCATACATTGAATCCCTTAGAAAACGATATTTAGTATCAACATTTTGCATTTGCCAACGCATTCCATTTAAGTTTACGACTTTATCATGGAGGGCATTTATAAATGTTGATTCTGAATCAAGCATTTTAATATCTCTTACACCACGTATTATTTCACCAACGAATCCTGAAACTTTTTCTTTTTCTTTTCTAACTAATTTATCTTTCTCGTTTCTTAATTTAGTTCTATTGTTTTCTATAAAATATAGAATAACTAATACTAATAATAAATAGATGAATATTATTTTATTTATTAGGAACACGGCGATATAAATACCAACATTGGTAATAATACTTGTTAAATTATCAGTTAAGACAGTAAAGACATCTGCTAAAAGGTCTGTATCACCAGTCATTCTTTGAATGAATACTCCTGAGGAATTAGCATCTATAGTTTTATTATCAAGTTTTAATATTTCTTTTCCTAAGGAAGTTTGAATTCTTGTAAATGACTCACGATATATTTTTGAACTAAGACGTCTTGTAAAAAAAATTGCTAAATTTCTTAATATTTCTACAAAGAATATAATAATGGCTATTGATATCAATTGATAGAATAGGTTGTTTGTTAAGTCAATAATTAAATTTGCACTTAATACTGGTACAATAATACATATTATTGTATTTATAATATTGGCTATTATATATATTATTAAATCTCTTTTAGAGTCCTTTACATAAGGCCAGGTTAGTTTTAAGTTATCTATAAATTTTTTCATTTAAACTCCTCATATTATTCTTATTATATTTTATCACACATCATATAAAAAAGGACAGGTTTCCTTGTCCTAGTTTTTGAATTCTGCATCTACATAGTAGATTGGTCTTCCTTCTTGAATATATTGCTTTTCAAAATTAGTTGTTATGTTTTGAATTGGTTTTTCATCATGATGTAAATCAAGACTTACACGATTAAATGTATACCAATATTGAGATAATGTTTCTAGTGAATAAGCAAAGAAGCCTTTATTATCCGTTTTAAGTATTAGATGTTTATCTTTTTTATAAATCTTATCATAAAGTCTTAAGAATATTTCATGAGTAAATCTTCTCTTTTTATCTTTTTCTTTAGGCCATGGGTCGCAGAAAGTTAGATAGATTGTATCAATTTCTTTTCCAAATATTTGATCAATGATTGCAGCATCAGCATTTATCAATTTTAAATTGTTTAAATGTTTACTTTCAAGTTTTCTAACGGCCGCTACTAATTGAGAATCAACTACTTCAAGACCAATGTAGTTAATATTTGGGTGAGCTTCAGCCATGCCTATGATAAAGTCTCCACGACCAGTTCCTAATTCAAGACATATGGGATTATTATTACCAAATACTTCGTTCCATTTCTTTTTATAATTTGTAGGATTACTTACTAAATAATCGCTTCTTTCAATAATTCTATTAGCATTTTTAATTTCTACATATTGCATGTTAAACACTTCCTTTTTGTATTATAGCAAATATTATTATTACTTCCTAGTATTTGCGGTATGATGTAGGACATTATTTGTAAATAAATCATAGGTGAATCTAAATAGATAGGACATGTCCTGTTTACTAGAAGTAGTTAAACTATCCCATTTATTATTTTGATCAAATTCAGCAATAGGCTTATCTGTTTCTTCATCAATAAACCAATTAATTGAATATCCTTGGATATTTCCTGATGTCAATAATAATAAATGAATAAATGGAGATAAAACTTCAAATCTTTTTTCTTCAGGGATAGTTGCACATAATATTTTAAATAATGAATAGGTATCAAGAGAACCATGGATATTAATATGTTCTTCATTAAGTTTACTTAAGATGTAGTTTTGAAGTTCTTTATCATATAATTTTTCATATTCACTTGTTGATAATTCCCAACAATCGCTTTTAGCTAGGTTATAATTCATCACGGAATAAATATCTTTAAAATTCATAGTATCTCCTTTTTTTCGTATAGTATAGCATATTATAAGTGATTTTAATTATATTCTTCTTTATATTTATGTTCATTTGGTTTATAATTTTACTATGGTGATAATATGAAGAATGAAAAGACTAAAAAGAAAATTAATGTTGGTGTTATCGTATTTATAATAATATGTATTATTGTAGTAGCTGGTATCGGTTTTGTTTGTTATAAATTAATTAAAGCTGATAAGACAACGGAAGAAGTCAGTAATGTAGCTTCTACATTAAATGAAATAGAAGGATATGGTATTACTTTATCTGATAAAGATACTGAGTTATATAAAAGTGAATATCTAAAGTTAAAAGATAATCTTGAAAGTAATTCTATTAATTATGATGATTATGCCGCATCTATTGCAAAATTATTTGTTATTGATTTATATACAATAGATAATAAAATTAATACATATGATATTGGTGGAGTAGAATTTGTATATCCTGATGTATTAGATAATTATAAGTTGAATGTAGATGATACTATTTATAAATATGTTGAGGATAATTCCAAAAATACAAGAACTCAAGTTTTACCTGAGGTTTCATCTATTAGTATAGATAAGACTACTAAGGGTAAATATAAGATTAATTCAGAAAACACTTCATATGATTCATATACATTTGAATTAACATGGAAATATGTTAAGGATTTGGGATATGATGCAAAGGGTGAAGTAATTGTTATTAATAAAGATAATAAGATGTATGTTGTAGAAAAGAATTAAATTAGTTGGGTTTTCATTGATTAATTAATACTTTTTATTTATAATATAAAACTTGTAAGAGGTGTTAGTTATGAAAGAAAAAGTAGAAAAAATAAATTCATTAATTAAGGCGTTTGAATCAAGAAATGAATTGTTACATGAAGAGATTGAAAGAAATGAAGATGCTATTAAGGAAATGAAAAAAGAACTTTTACAATATGATGATAATTTGTTAAGCATTAAAGCTGATGATAGTAAGTTGAAGGTGGTTTTATAATGAAAATGTTAAATAAGAAAAATAAAAAAGAGAAAAAAGTCATAACTGATCCTAAAGATATAGAGTTTGTTACAGAGAAATTAAAAACTGATAGTGAAGAAAAAAAACAAAATGTTAAATCATCAATTATATTTGTTGTTTTAATTGCCATTATTGCATGTGCTTTATATGGTTTATATTATGTTAATGGTAAGTTTGTTACTAAAGATGAGTTTCAAAGTGAAACTACGACAACTACTACTGAAGCAACATATGATTCTAGTTTATTAACTATTAATACAATGTTTAATGTATCAAGTGATACTTACTATGTATTAATTTATAATCCTAATGATGATGTAAATGGTTCATATTATAAGAAGTTAGTAAGTGGTTATAGTACTTCTAGTAATATTAAATTGTATACTGTAGATTATACAAATGCAATGAATAAAAATTATTATAATGAATCAGGTACGGCTAATACATCTCCTAAATCTGCAAGTGATGTTGTAATTACTGGAACTACATTAATTACATTTAAGGGAAGCAAGGTTAAAGGATATACTACAGTTAAATCAGAGATTACATCTTTATTAAGCTAATAGAAGTAAGAAATTACTTCTTTTTTTTGGGCCATGTGATATACTTTTTATAGGGTGGTTATGATGAGAAAATTTAAAAATATATTTAGATATAATGGTAAGATTACTTTTAATTTGTTAGAAGTGATTCTTTTGGTTGTATCATTTTCTTTCTTTTCATCAGAACTAACTACTTATATTAATAAAAAGAATGCTAGTAGTAATAATTCTTTTAGTGATGTTGAAACCACTTATAATAAAATTATTAATGATTATTATCAGGATGTTAATCAAAGTGAACTTGCGGATGCTGCAGTTGATGGTATGATGAATTATTTGGATGAGAAGTACTCTACTTATTTAGATTCTTCAAGTACAAAAAATTTAAGTGATAAATTAGATGGTACTTATAAAGGTATTGGAATTACTATTATTAAAAATGATAAAAATGAAATTGTTGTAAAAAATGTATTTGTTAATTCTCCTGCCTTAGATGCTGGTATGAAGGAAGGAGATATTATTAAAAAAGTTAATGATTTAGAAGTTAATGAAGATACCAAAACAGAGGATATTAGTTCTATTATTCAGGGTAATAGTACGGTTACTATTATAGTTATAAGAGATGGTAATGAAATTACATTAAATATTAATATTGAGGATGTTTCAGTACCTGTCGTTAGTACAAAGATGTTTAGTGATAATGATTCTACATATGGTTATATTTATTTAAATTCATTTAGTAGTACATCTTATGATCAATTTAAATCAGGATTAGAGAACTTGGAAAGCAATAATATTAATGGTTTAATAATTGATTTAAGAGGTAATTCAGGTGGTTATTTAGATAGTTGTACAAATATACTTAATTTATTTATGAAAAAAGGGAAGGTACTTTATTCATTAGATAGTAAGTCAGGTAATCAAGTTGTATATGATACTACAAGTGATGAAAGACATTATAACATTGTTGTATTAATTGATTCTAATAGTGCATCAGCTAGTGAAATACTTGCTTCATCTTTGAAAGAGTCCTATGGAGCAATACTTGTTGGAACTACTTCATATGGTAAAGGC
>CALMHN010000099.1 GCA_937863745.1 uncultured bacterium
GAATAATAAAAGTGTTGCTAATTTTATTAAAGAATTGAATATTAGATTAGATTTATTTAACAATTCAATGATTATTAATAATTTAGATTCATCTAAAGCAGATAATGTTAATGAAATACTAAACAAGTATATTCATAAGTCACCTGAAGAAATGAATGTTCAAGATATATGTGCTATGAAATATGATGATATTAATGATATTCTTTCATTAATTGGTCTATCTAAAGAGGAAAGAAACTATTTATTATTAGATTTTAATCCGGCAATTTATTCTATTAAGACTACTAAAGATGATAGTAGAATATGTGAATTAAATAAGTATTTTGATAATTTGAGAAAAATTATTGTTAATTATATAAATGAATTTAAAGTTATAAGTGAATCGCAAAAAGATTTAAAAAAGGAAAAGATTGAACTATATCATAAGTATATTGATTTACTATCATGTGATTCGTTTAATAAACCTTTTAGTGATTTTGAAGAATTAAATAAACTTATGTCATCAATCGCTTTATCAAGTGAAGATAGATGGAATATTTTAAAATATATTGATGAATGTAATATTAAGACTAATAAATTTGGTGTTAATAATATTAATGTAATTAATCATATTGCTTATAACAATGGACAATATTTAAATAATAAGGAATTAGTGGATTTAGTTAAAAATGAGACAAAAGATATGGATGTTGATATAGATCTTATACCAAGCATTTCCAAATCTATTGCTAAAAGAAGTGGTTATAAGTCTAGAGATGTCGTTAACGTTTTAGGTTCTCTTGTATGTAATACTTTGTATGATGAATATTTAAAAGACGTTAAAGATAATGATGAAGAAAAGATAAACAATGTTATTTCAATGATTAAAGAAACATTAAAATATATTGATGATAAATATGCTACTACAGTTGAAAAAGCTAAGGAAATTGTAATAAATTCTAATGATATTTATAAAGATGAAATAAAAAAGGGTAATGATGTAATGAAATATATGGATATATCTATTCAGGATATTGAATTAGATAATATTAGTCATGAAAAAGCCGTGGCTTTAAAATCTTTACCAGTTGTTAAAACGATATCAGAAACGTTAGATAAGATGAGCTTATTAGATAAATCTAGTAAAGCATACAATAGTTATTGTAAATTATTAAATAATTTAGAAGATGCTTATCAAGATATATACGCTGAGTAATGGAAGTGAATAAGAATGAATGAGGGAAAAGAATTGCTTTATACAATAATCGATTATACTAAGGATAAGTATAATGGTGTTAGTAATAAAACAGTGATGTGTGATGGAGTTGATTTGGTTAATTTATCAAAGAAACTTGATGATAATATAGATAATTTAAGCGATGTTAGTAATGATTTAATTGATAAGGTGATTCAGGATAATGCCTATAATTCTAATGAATTGTTTAGAAAAAAACTTATTCAATTAAGAGATTTATTAATAGGTAAGAAGAATTATAATTTAAAGGTTAATATCAATAATGAATATAAGGAATTAATTAAACAGTTTAAAGAGTTAATTAATAATATTATTAATAATAATGTTCCTGGTGTATTCATGGTAGATTCTATTAATGAATCATGTAATAAGTTAAAATATGCCTTAAAGAACTATGAAGTCATTAATAATTATGAATTTATTCAATATATAGTTAAGGAATATGATCCTGTTAATTATGATAATAATATGGTTACTATCATGGAGTATATTGTTAAACACAATTTAGATATATTAAATAGAGCTGATCAATTAAAAGATAAAGAAGATATTAAGTATGTAAAAAAGGTTAAAATAGATGAAGAAGTTGAAGAAATACTTGATAATATGCATATAAAAGTAAGACATTTATCAAATAGTTTAGTAGGCTCTTTAAAGTTAGCTAAAAAGAATGATATTATCGATAACTATAATCTTATAAAGAATAATAAAGTGGAGGATTATGGTATATTGCATTTAATTGATGATAATAATGAGTTAGGTAAGTTGGTATTATTATTGTATGCATCAGATGAATCTATTAAAGGTGTTGTTGATGCTTTAAAAGATAATAATGGAACTCCTGATGTTAAGAGTTTAAGGAATATTATTACAACTATTTTACCGGCATTTTTATCTCGTGGTAATGAATTTTATGAGCCTAAGTATTATGACTTTATAAGTAATATTGAACTATTAAAAAAGTTGGATGTTAATATCAGTTCTTTAATTAATCGAGATCCTTTGTTTCTTATTACCAATAGTGAGGTCATTAAATATACTTTAAATTATGTAGAGAAATTAGGAGCTAATAAAAGGAATATAATTAATAGATGTTATAAAACGATATCTATCGATGCATCCTTATTAATTCAAAACGTTGATATTTTAAAGAAATATAAGTTTGATTTAAAGAAGATGTTTAATGATGATAGTTATAATTATGCTTTATTAAAGGTTTCAATGTTAGAATTGAAATTAAAATATGTTATTAGTAAGTATAATTTGGATGTGGATAACTTAGATTATAATGAAGTCAGTAATATTATTCTTAACAAAGTATCTAATGAAGTTAATGATGAATTAGTAGTCTGGGGGGAAAATTAATGGATTTTATTCGTGAATATGGTGTTTCTAGTTTAGATTATGAATATGTAATGCATAATTTAAAAAAAGATATAATAGATGCCATAAGATTGTCTGAAGAAAATGTTAGAGAAAACCTTACTTATTTTAATGGATTAGGTATATATAAGGATATATCAAAGATTATATTAATTAGACCTGATTTATTATTAATGCCTAATGATAATCTTGTTAAGATAGTTGGACAAATGGATAAAGAACTTTTTGTTAATATTATTAATAAGGATACCGAAGATTTAATTTTGTTTGGTATTTAAGACATTACAATAAATTTATTATTGTTAAAAGTTAAAAACTTTGCTAATATAAGTTTATTGTTTATTTGGTCTGTTGGTGAAGTGGCTTAACACATAGCCCTCTCAAGGCTACACTCATGAGTTCGAATCTCATACAGATCACCATTTATGATATATGAACTAACGTGAAAACGTTGGTTTTATTATTTATATACAATCAATTTATTGCCTGAAATTACTTGTTTACAAAAAAAATTAACTTTGTTATAATACTTCAAGAGCGAAAAAGCTCCTTGCTTGCACTAGTTGTAAGCCGAATATTGACCATAAGGAGGTGTAAAGATGAACGATTATGAAATGATGTTCATAGTAAAAGCTAACGCTGATGAATCAGTTATTAATGCTACTGCTGAATCTTTAAAGGAAGTCATTACTTCTATGAAGGGTGAAATCACTAAAGAAGATAAGCTTGGTAATAAGGAATTAGCTTACCCAATTAAGAAAGAATTAACTGGATATTACTTTGTATACGATTTCAAGGCTGATACTGATTTAGTTAATGAATTAGATCGTAAAGCTAAGATTGATGAAAATGTTATTAGACATATGATTATTAGATTAGATGAGGAGTAAGAGATATGAATAATGTATCTTTAATTGGAAGATTAACTGCTGATCCTGAACTAAGAACTACAGGTTCAGGAATTTCAACTACTAGATTTAGTATTGCTATTGATGGGGTTCCAACTCCATCAGGTGAAAGACATACAGATTTTATTAATATTGTTGCTTGGAGAAATCAAGCTGATAATGTTTGTAAGTTTTGTCATAAAGGATCTCTTGTTGGTGTAACTGGTAGAATTCAAACTGGAAGTTATAATGCACAAGATGGTTCTAAGAGATATACAACGGATGTTGTAGCTAGTAGAGTAGAGTTCTTATCATCTAAAAACGATAGTGGAAACAATGTAAATTATAATATTGAGGGTGACGTTTCATCTGAGACAACAGATCTAGGTAATGATCCATATGCAGATATGGGTAAAAGCGCAGATTCAGTTAATAACGATGTTGTTCTAAGTGATGATGAATTACCTTTCTAGGAAAGGATTTTAAAATGGCTGAATTTTATAGAAAAAAGAAAAAGGTTTGCCAAATGTGTGCTGGTAAGTCTGTAGATTATAAAGATGTTGGCGTTATTACTAAGTATATTAACGAAAAGGGCAAGATTATGCCTAGACGTATGACTGGTAATTGTGCTAGACATCAAAGATTTATTGCTCAACAAGTTAAAAGAGCACGTTTCATGGCTATTATACCTGAAGTTAAATAGTATAGGATACTCATAAGAGTATCTTTTTTGTTTAAATAAATATTCATTTTTGGTATAATAACTATGCATGGAGGAATCATGAAAGTAATTTTATTAGAAGATGTTAAGAAACAAGGAAAGAAAGATCAAGTAATTAATGTATCTGATGGATATGCAAGTAACTTCTTATTTGCTAAAGGACTTGCTGTTCCTTACAACGATGTTAATAAGAATAAACTTGATAAGGAATTAAAAAATAGAAAAGATAAAGAAGATGCTTTAATAAGTGATTGTAATGAGATTAAAAAGAAATTAGATAAGGTTTCATTAAAGTTTAAAGCTAAGACATCTAAAGATGGAAGAATGTTTGGTAGTATTTCTACTAAGCAAGTTAGTGATGAATTAAAAAATCTTGGATATAGTATAGATAAACGTATTATTTCATGTGATCATCCAATGGATGCAATAGGCACACATGTTGTTAATATCGAATTGCATAAGAAGGTAATTGCTAAAGTTAATGTTGTAATTGAATAGGAGGTTTTGTTCATGAATAATAATGAACCTAAAAATTTAGAAGCGGAAATGGCTGTTCTTGGATGTGGTTTTTTATCACTTAAATCATTAGATAAAATATGTGATGATTTAAAACAAGATATGTTTTATGATAAGAAAAATGGCATTATATTTCAAGCTATGTATGATATTCATAAAAGAAATGAAGTTATAGATGCTACTGTTCTAAAGAATGAAATAGAAAAAACTAATCCTATTAATTCAGTTGGTGGTGTTGAATATTTAAGTGAAGCACTTGATTCAGTTGTTTCATCTGCTAATGTAGAATCTTATATTAATATAATAAGAGATAAATATTTAAGAAGAAAATTAATTGAAACATGTCATAGTATTGAAAAAAATGCTATGGATGAAAGCAATGAACAAGGGGAATTAATCGAGAGTGCAGAGCAAGATATATTCTCTGTTACTAAGCAAAGAAAATCTGGAGAATTTAAAAGCGCAGCTGATGTTATTAAAAGTGCTAAGAAACAATTAGATAAGTTAAGTGAATCTGGCAATGATATTACAGGTGTTCCATCTGGATTTGTTGATTTAGATAAACTTACTAGTGGTTTTCATGAAAATGAACTTATTATTATTGCAGCTCGTCCAGCTATGGGTAAAACTGCTTTTGCTTTAAAGATTGCTGTTAATGCTGCTCTTCAAACTGGCAAGAATGTTGCTTTGTTTAACTTGGAGATGAGTGCTGAACAATTGATGTTCCGTATGATTTCTGCCCAAGGAAATATTGATGGTATGAAGTTAACAACTGGTAAATTAAATAATGACGATTGGAAGAAAGTTAATGAAGCAATGTCTCAATTGTCTGAAGCACCAATTTATATTGAAGATACACCTGGAATTACAATAGGTGAATTAAGAGCTAAATGTAGAAGACTTGCGGAAAAAGGTAATCTTGGTTTAATTATAATCGATTACTTACAGTTATTATCTGGTGGTCCTGGATATGGATCTAATAGACAACAAGAGGTATCTGATATTTCAAGAAGTTTAAAGACAATGGCTATGGAGTTAGGTGTTCCGGTAATTGCTTTAGCTCAGTTATCACGTCAAGTTGAAGGAAGAGAAGATAAGAGACCTTTACTATCTGATTTAAGAGAGTCTGGATCTATTGAACAAGATGCCGACATTGTATCATTCTTATATAGAGATGATTATTATCATCATAAAGAAGGTCAGGCTGAAAATCCTATTTCATTAGTTGAATTAATTGTTGCTAAGCATAGATCTGGTGCTAATGGAAAAGTGTTATTACAATTTGAGAAAAATATAAGTGATTTTAGAAATAGTGTTCAAAATCCAGATAATGCAAATTAGGAGTTGAAATAAATGAAAGATAAAGTAATTGGGGTTTTAATTACATTCGTTCTTGCGGGATTTATTTTCTTTTCAGGAATGGATACAAGAGTATTAGGTGATCCTTTAGAAGTTTATCAAGTATATTTAAATGGTGAGAAAATCGGATTAATTGATTCTAAAGATGATTTACTTGCTTTAATAGATGAAGAACAAACTCAAACAAAGGAAAAGTATAATGTAGATAAAGTATATCCTCCAGATGGTTTAAGTATTGAGAAGGTTTATACGTATGATGATAATATTGTAGATGCTAATACAATTTATAATAAAATTAAGGATATTGAGCCATTTACTATTTCAGGTTATATCGTAACAATTAACTATGCTGGTGCTGAAGGTTCAATTGTTAATAGATCCGAAGGTGAAGAGTCTAAGACAATTTATATTCTTAATAAAAATGATATATATAATTCATTGCATGATGTAGCAGCTGCTTTTATTGGTGAAGATGAAATTAAAAACTATCAAAATAATACACAAGTAAAGATAACTGATACTGGTGAAAATTTAACATCTATTTATTTTGAGGAATCTATATCAGTAAAGGAAGCATTAATTAGTACGAAAGATAAGATTATCACTAATGAAAGTGATTTAACTCAATATTTAATGTTTGGTACTACTGATACACAGGATACTTATACAGTTAAAGATGGAGAAGATTTACAAACTATTGCCGATGAACATAATTTAAATATTAAGGAGTTATTAATTGCTAATCCTAAATATTCTAGTTCTAAAGTATTATTAACTGCTGGTGAAATAGTTAACGTTGGCTTAATTAATCCTTTGATTAGTGTTTCTTACTATAAAACAGTTGTTGAAGATATGACAGTTCAATATCAAACTGATTATACTTATGATGCAAGTCAATATAGCGATTATCAGGCAACTACGACGGCTGGTCAAAATGGTATTACGAGAGTTACTGAAAATGTAAAATATACGAATGGAGCTATTCAATCATTATTTGTTACTAATAAAAATGTATTAGTAGAATCTATAAATGAGGTAGTTACTAAGGGTACTAAAAGTTATTCAGGTGGAACTTATAATACTGGTTATAATAATACATATAATCCTGGTAAATTAAATTGGTATTGGCCTACTACTACTCCTTATATGATAATGTCTGGGTTTGAATGGCGTTGGGGTTCCCATCATGATGGAATTGATATTTCAGGATGTGGTTCAGGATCACCAATTTATTCATCAACTAATGGTGTTGTTGTTGACTCGAATACGGGATGTGCTAATAAAGGTTGGTATGGTTCTCAATGTGGTGGTGAGTTTGGTAATTATGTTAAAATACTTACTACTGATGGAACTTATAATATAATTTATGGTCATATGTTACAAAATATTGAGGTTTCAACTGGAGATACTGTTACTCGTGGTCAATTAATTGGACATATGGGTTCATCTGGATCTTCAACTGGTACTCACTTACATTTTGAAATAGATTTAGTTAGTTCAGGCCAAGCTATTAATCCTTGCAAGGTATTAACATGTTAGTTTCGGTCTTATGTTCTGGATCTGAAGGTAATTCAACTTTAGTAC
>CALMHN010000100.1 GCA_937863745.1 uncultured bacterium
CAATTCATCTCCCACTTATAGAAGATGGGAGTATTCTTGCTATTTTTAGATAAAATACTGTCAAATTTTTAACAAATATGAACCTCGAACTGTTGAATATTGGGCATTTTGTACAGTTATGTGTGTATTTGAGTTTATTGTATTATCTTGTCCATAATCAGCAGTTGAATTATGGTCATTATAATATGTGCTATATTTACTACTATCTACTGTAGAATCTTTACTAGTATAATTTGAATTACACCAATTATCATAAAACGCATCTAAAGTCTATTTTAAATTATTTATATCACTCTATTTAACAATACTACCACTTTGCAACGAATTACACTAATATCCAAATTGAGTTAATATAGAAGAGACGTCATATGTAGAGCAATTTTCTTGTCCTACATATTTTTTGGCAATAATTTTTATATTATTCACAAAATCATCAATTTTGATATACGCACCAGTGTTTAAATCTGTATTCCAAGTTAATGCCATAATATTAACCCCTATCAAGAATATTAATTATTCTATCATCTTTTAATTTAACTATTTGACTTAAATTATTTTGCGATATAAAATCCAGATAGTTAAATATCATATTTTGCCCCAAATTATTATATTGTCGCATATAATAAAAATTATTATTATATGATGGATTATAGTAAGATAATATTCCTGTTTCCTACATAGTATATATTAAACCTGCGAATTTCATATGTTCCATCATACACGTAGATGGTATTGGAATAAATGGGTCACCAAATGTTTCTAATTGTGATCCTGGGCATAATCCTTGACACATATATTTGATTGAACAAGATTCACAATAAGGTTGATTTGCAACATTGAATGACGATAATATTGATATATACTCATAATTATTCTAAGTAATTGACAAATTCAAATTATCATCTATATTCAATATATATCCTTGTGTATACTTATAATTATTTCTATGGCATGCAGAAATAGATAAATCAGACGTATTCAATTGTGTAGTTGTTTGCAATGAACAACCAATACCTCTGCCTATACTTGAAAATCCATGAGTTAAAATATTGAAATCTAATTTATTCTAAAATATCATTTTCTATGCTTGATATGGATTATTATTCTAAAAGTATTTCAAATAATATTTTACTAAAAATCTCATAAATATACCCATTTCAATTATTTGAGATTTATTCCATTCAGCATTTCTAACTTCTAATAAATATAACTAAAATGGAGAAATATCATATTTTTTAAACATATCCTGAAACCATATAAAATTATCTATCCATTGTTCAATTTGATTAGAATATATCATTGGATGGAATCCACAATGATATTTCTTCTAAAAAGTAAATAATTTATCAATATATTTATCATCGCGATTAATAACTTTATTCATATATGGATTTACTAATGGTCTATTTTCATTTTCTAATATACCATCAAACGATATACTAATTATTAACCGTATTCCAATATCATTATACTTAGAATACAATTCTTCAAACTTATCTAATTTTGTATCAAACTATATCCATGTCATATTAGATGGAATTACTATTGTATTTGGTCTATACTATTTATCAACCTTACTATAAATTTCATAAATCAGATCTAATACTTTAAATCCTATACTACGAAACAATGGGTCTCCACCATATAATTCGATTGTATTCAATGCCTAATTATTTTTAATTAAGAATTTTAAATATTTTTCAATATTATTTAAATGTGTATTATCATTATAATCTTTAGTTGGATATAATCCATCATCTCCTAATTTATCTCCAAACTTATCCAAATAACAATATTTACATGCCAATGAACAAGGATTCCCTAAATTTAGTTCCAAATCATTAAACATTATATATCTAATATTATCCTATTCATTTAAATCTGATTCATTTATAATACCTTTTTTAATTTTGTATGTTATCTGGCATGATTTTAATATAGTATCATAAAACTCAGTTTCCTACATCTTATCTATTTCAGTATAATATGACATTAATATTCACCACCAACATAGTTGAAAATTTTTTCAAACTATCCATTTGCAAATATATTGAAAATAGATATAGGCAACATATTAAATGTTCCTGTACTTAGTAAATTGAATATTGGGCATGCAAATGATGAAATTAGAAAAATAGAAAATAAATATACATATTCTTGAGATTTATATATTAAACTATCAATACAATTCCCATATTTTTTCAATCGATATAACATCATCTATGTATTATCAATTTTAAATCTAATATAATCATGATAAGATCTCATTGAATAAAAAAATCGGATTATATCATCATAATTATTTATATGTGGATTATATTTTTCAACAACCTATTTCATATTTTTGTTTTTAAAATTATATGAATCCATATCCATCCACATATCATTAAACTGTGAATCATATAGGAAAAACAGATGATGACACATACTAATATGTCCAGTAGGAGATAACCCAACCATTGTGTCTCCCTAACTACATGTATACAAACTATTTCCACGACTTCTATTTGTATTAATGACCGCATAATTAGAAAGCTATCGTTTAAATCTATCTTCATATGGAACATTTATATAAACATATTTATCTTTACCAGACTCAATAGTATATGGTATCTATTTATTAATAAATATATCTATTAATTTTGCAAAATTAATACCATCTTGCATATTATATTCTTCTGGCAGCTATAATGTAGGAGTAATATATTTACTTATCGAAATTTTTTTATTGATATTTGAAAATTTGGAAAGAATATCCTAAAAGAAATCAATATAATTATAAATCTCATTATCATTTTCTACTATAAATGCAATATCTTTTGAATCAAATGTCGGTTTAAAATGATGACTAATAGAAATATTAGAAAAAATATCTCTCTCTTGAGAGTATAATTCCTATAATTTATATAATGTATCTAATATCTTTTCAGTCATATTTTGACCACGATTTTTATCTGTTATTGGTTTATGCCCATCTATACTCCATTGTATATTTAAATGTATATTAGATTTGCCATATTTAATAGCCAAATTGTTTATATGTTCATAAAACTGGTATAATCTATTATAATTTGAAATTAAATTGGTAGATAATGAAATATCATGTAGATATGGCTCTATTTTAAATAAATCATCAAAAAAATTATATTTTATCATTACAGGTATATTTAAGGTAGGCTCTGTACCCCATAGTGATAATGACTCCAATTTATTACCATATATCTTTTCAATATACTTTAAATAATCTCCATTTTCAATTGATGAAATAATATATTGATTTATTTTACTTTGAATGTCAATATTTTTAGGAATATAGCAATATGTGCAGTTTAAATTACATACACCTGCGGATTCTAATTCTACCTATACCAAACTAGAAACTATATCATTTACAGCCACATTGACCACCATCTTTTGAATTTTCTGTTAATATCTTAAGCATGTGTGGTGCAACTTCAAATCCTGCTGGTCTAAACGAATTCCATTTCTTTAATGTATCCGACTATTTATTGGCTTCTAAAATCAAATCCATCAACGAATACCACATTAATAAGTCATTATGAATCATATTAATATATTGTTCTAATTGAGATTTTACAGTCATTAATATATCATTGTTTTTGTCTAATAATTTAATCCAATTAGATAAAAACAATATAATCTATTCTGCGAATCGTCTAAAATTTTGATCGTGCTTGAAATTGGATAAAATATAGTGTATCTGATTTAAAAATGGATAAATTACTTGATTAATATAATCAATATTGAGTTGCTGTATAATAATATCATTTGATAACTATTTTTCTACCCTATCTATTTCTTTATTAAAAAATCCAACTACAGGTACAATATCTAACCCATAAAATTTGTCATATAGATCTGAATTAACCAAATTCAATCCTTCACGAATAATTGTTTTTGCTTCATTAAATTCCATATTATAAACACACTCCTTTTAAATAATTTATATATTTATCTATTTCTGATTCATCAACTATCTTTCTAATTTCCGGTATTAATATATCTAAAATATTATTTTTTGTTATCATATCATCTGGGATATTATTTGACATATTAATAGAAATATCATCGGATAATGGTATCAATTGTATTTGTACTATATTATTATATATGTACATATCTGACACTCGTTTCTGAATTTCATCAATAACACTTGTATTACAATTAATCCTAAAATTAAAATACATATCACTATTTGATTTAATATAATTTAATAAATATTCATAACTATTATTATTAAGTATATGTTGTTCATCTAAGGTAATATATCTTTTGCCAATTGTATTTTGCTTAAATGTATATTTGACATTTTCAGTATTTTCAAATTCAATAACATAATATCCATGCATATAATTTTTATCTATATCTTCAATATTATATATTTTACTTTCATCTCCAAAATTTATAGGAGATAAACTAGATATAAGTGATAAACTATGATTGTCATATTGTTTGCCAATATGATAATGTCCCCAAAAACTATGGTATTTATTAAATTTGTTTTCTATAATATTATATGAAAATAAATTTTTATGTTTAACTTGAGAAATTTCAACATCAACAAAATCAATATCGGTATGTCCAAATATTAAATGATATCCAAAATCTTCAACATATATATTATTAATTTGTTCATATAACATATCAATATTCTTACTATATGGAATAAAACTCAAAAACAGAGAATCTAGTAGATTGAGTTTAGTTACTTGCTTAATAGGTATTACATTTTTTATCCCATTAAAAATATTTAATACATTTGAAATAGATGATAAATTCTCATTAGTATATCCACTTTCAACAATATCATGATTTCCAGTATTAATATAAACCGGGCATTGCTTAGATATTGAAGTTATCAACATATTTAAAAATGAAATTGTTGGGATATCAATTTTATTTACATTATCAATGATATCTCCATTAATAATAAATATATCAGGATGTTCTTCGGATATGATTTTGTCAATGGAATTAGATATTAAAATAAAATTTAACGGTATTCCGTCAACCAACTTATCATTTGATGAAACATGTAAATCTGATATAGCTAATATTTTATACATAATTTAATTATGGCAATATTTATGCCACATTCCTCCTTTCGTTGACAAATATATTTTCTTTATATAATATTATTATATCATAATAATAAAAAATATAAGATCTAATTATATTTCTTCTGTAACAATGGTTTCATTGCCTAATATATCTATAATTTTTACAGCCACAACTGTTTTATTCTCTGGTATTTCTATTTCATATTCTCCATCTATTACCTCATAATTTTTTTGCGGGATATCTGAATATACAATATGAAAGATTTGACCGTCATAATCATTATCTATTAAAACTGTGTCTATTATACTCCTAAAATCGGGTATCTTTGTTTTAAATGATTCTATATCCATATTTAATTTTTCAATTATTGTTGGAGAAATAAAATCTTCTATAACTATTTTACATTTTGTGGTATCTATTCTTTTTATTGATAGCTTAATTTTATTTGATTCTTGAATTGAATTGCTCATTGATGTATTAGCATATATAGCAAAAGAAGTATATTTTGGGAAAGAAGTTTCCTTTCCAAGTTCCAATTGTTTACCACTCGTTTTATCGCTAATTTGATTTTTAATAATTCTTTGTAATCTTTTACTAGTTAATTGTATAGCACCTTTATTTAAATCACAAGCGATCCAACGTCTTCCAAGTTTTTGAGCAACAGCAGCTGTAGTTCCTGAAC
>CALMHN010000101.1 GCA_937863745.1 uncultured bacterium
CATGATAATAATCGGAATTGGTATATTAATGTATACAAGTCATAAATCAAAATTTGAAGATTTATATAATGATAAAACTAATGTTGATGAAATTAGATTTTAGAAAGCATGAATAATGCTTTTTTCTTTTATAACTTGTAAGAACTTCATTGCTGTGTTATTATTTAAATCGGTGAGAAAATGAATAATTTAGTGATGGCTTATTTAGGCGATGCTGTTTATGAATTATACATAAGAGAATACTTAATTAATAAAGGAATAAGTAAAGTTAAATTACTACAAGAAGAGAGCATTAAATATGTAAGTGCTGTTAGTCAAAGAAGAATACTAGAAAATCTTATAGATAACAATATCTTAAGTAATGAAGAAATAGAAATAGTAAATCGAGGACGAAATGCATCATCTCATGCTAGTAAATCAACTGATATTATAACTTATAAAAAAGCAACAGGTCTTGAATGTTTAATTGGTAACTTGTATAAAGATAATAAAGAAAGATGTATGCAAATACTTGCATATATTGTAGGTAATAATATATGAGAATATGTGGAAAGAATGTATTCAATGAATGCAATCCTAAAAAAATAAGAAAAGTAATGATATCTTCTAAATTTAGTGATAAAGATATCATGAATAAAATAAAAGATAATAAAATTAAATATGTTGTAAGTGATCAATCTGAATTAGATCATATGATGGTACATAATCAGGGGATTATTATTGAAGTAGATGACTACGAATATAAAAGTTTATCAGATATTTCTAAAGAAGAGAATTTAGTTGTAATGCTAGATCATCTAGAAGATCCCCACAACTTTGGAGCCATCATTCGTTCATGCGAAGCTCGTGGAATTAAAAGTATAATTATTCCAAAAGATAGAAGTGTTGTTGTAAATGATACAGTAATGAAGACTTCTGCAGGAGCTTTAAATCATGTTAATGTCGTCATGGTTACTAATTTAGTAGATGCTATGAATAAACTTAAAGATGTTGGTTTTTATGTTTATGCTGCCGAAGCCGATGGGCAAGATTTCCGTAAAGTAGACTATGCTGATAAAATATTATTAGTAATTGGAAGTGAAGGATTTGGTTTATCTCGTTTAGTAAGACAAAATGCTGATCAAATTATTTCTATCCCAATGAAAGGCGAAGTAAATAGTTTAAATGCATCAGTTTCTGCTGGTATATTAATGTATGGAATAGGAGAACTTTAATGGACCTTCCCGATAATGACTTAGCCAATATGGTATCAGAAAACAATGAAGAAGCACGTGATGAATTATACGAAAAATATAAATATATCGTAGATATTATAATAAATAAATATAAAACCAGTGCATACTATCTAAGTGTTGATATGAATGAACTAAGACAAGAAGCACTAGTAGGTTTTTCCGATGCTTTGGTTAACTATAATCAAGATAAAGAATCAAGTCTTCCAACATTTATCACATTATGTGTTGAACGAAGAGTAAATAATTATGTAAAAAAGAATGATACAATTAAAATGAAAATGTTACACCAAGCTCTATCTTTAGATAGTAAAGTAAATGATGAATCCGATTTTACTTACATGGATATGATAGGTAATCAAAAAGGTAATCCTGAAATCGAGATGGAAGATAAAGAAAACGTTGAAATATTAAATAAAAAAATCAATGAATCTTTAAGCCCTCAAGAAAAAGAAGTGTATCAATTATTAATTAACAACTTTAGTTATGATGATATCGCGGCAATCACAAAGAAAACAATTCCTCAAGTTTATAATATTGTCTACCATATAAGACAAAAAATAAGAGATATAATATCTTAATTTGTTATTGCATTAGACATTTTCGTGTGCTATATTATGTTTGTACACGAAAGTGTTTTTTTTATACGAAAAAAATGAGGTGTAAGTATGGAAAAAGATATGACTAAAGAAGAAAAAAGGGAAGCTAAGTTAAAAGAAAAAGAAGAAAGACTTGCGGAAAAAGAAAAAAGTCAAAAAGTAAGAGAAGAACAAAAGGCACGTATAGCTGCTGAAAAAGAAGAAATTGAAGATAAGATCGATGATTTACTTGAAGAAAGAGACGAAGCTAGACATAACAAAGATAAGGCTCGTGCAAAAGAATTAAGTAAAAAAATTAACAAATTAAAGAATGATAGAAAAAGAGTAGGAAAAAATAATTCTTTCTTTGATGATGTCAAAGAAGAAATGAAATTAGTTCGTTGGCCTAACAAGAAAGAAATCCTTAAATATTCTATTGCATCATTATTATTTGTTGTATTCTTCGCATTATTCTTCTTTGCTATTGATTTATTATTTGCATTGATAAAGGGGTTGATTTAATTTATGGAAAAATTATGGTATGTTGTTAATACTTACTCAGGACATGAGTCTAAAGTAAAAGAAAAACTTGAAATGCGTGCAGCATCAATGGGATTTGAAGATTATATATTTAGAATTATTGTACCTGAAGAAACAGTTGTAGAAACCATGAAAGATGGTTCTAAAAAAGAAAAAAAGAAAAAGATGTTCCCTGGTTATATTTTAGTTGAGATGATCATGACTGATGAAGCTTGGTATATTGTTCGTAATACACCAGGTGTTACAGGATTTATTGGATCATCTGGTAAAGGTGCTAAACCAACAGCTTTAAAACCTCAAGAAATTGATAAAATATTAGTTGGCATGGGTATGTCACGTGTTGATGTTAACGAGGAATTAAAAGTTGGAGTCAAAGTTGATATTATTGATGGACCATTCAAAGGTATGACTGGTACAGTAGATACTATAGATGCTGAAAATAACCATTTAACTGTTCTTATTGATCTATTTGGACAAGAGACACCAGTTGAAGTAGAATTATTCCAAGTTAATTTAACAAAATAATAAATTAGACTAGTATTCTAGTCTTTTTTGTTAATTTTAAACTTATGGTTGTTTTTTGACTTACTATGTGGTAATATCTTAATTGCTAAATTATTTATTTAGTCAGTGGGAGGGAATGCGGATTAGCCCTATACCACTAAGCGAAAAAATACAGGAAGGATGTGTTTTACGTGGCAAAAGAAGTCTTTAGAAAAGTAAAATTACAAATCGAAGCTGGAAAAGCAACACCTGCTCCACCAGTTGGAACAGCAGTTGGTCCATTAGGAATTAATATCCAAGATTTTTGTCAAAAGTACAATGAAGCTACTAGAGATAAAATGGGTAATGTTATTCCAGTTGAATTAACAGTTTATACAGATAAGAGTTTCGATTTTATTTTAAAAACTCCACCTACAGCAAAGTTAATCAAACAATATGCACATATAAATAAGGCAAGTAGTAAAGGTGCTAACGAAATCGTTGCAACTTTAACTAAGGATGATGTTCGTGCAATCGCCGAGATCAAATTACCTGATTTAAATGCTTATGATGTTGATGCAGCTATGAATATAGTTGAGGGTACTGCTAGAAATATGGGTATCGCTGTTAAGGGAGTTAATGATGCTGAGTTAGCTGAACAAGCTAAAGAGGCTCAAGAAGAGGAAGCTGAAGCTGCAAAGCGTGAGGCTGAACTTCAAGCTATGGAAGAATCAGCTACTTCAACTAATGTTGAAGCAGAAGTAATTACTGAAAAAGCTGATACTGAAGAAGAAGCAGAATAATTAAAATATAAATAAATATATCCGCTAATAACCACGATTGGAGGGAAATTAAATGAGAAAGTTAGGAAAGAAATATGTGGAAGCTTCAAAATTAGTAGAAGCAAATAAAGCTTATACTTTATCTGAAGCAGTTGATCTAGTTAAGAAAACTTCTATCACTAAATTTGATAGTTCAGTTGAAATAGCTATGAAACTTAACGTCGACACTAAAAAAGCTGACCAACAACTTAGAGGCTCACTTGTATTACCTAATGGTAATGGTAAGACTAAGAAAATCTTAGTTTTAGCTAAAGGTGCACAAGCTGAAGCTGCTAAAGCTGCCGGTGCTGATTATGTTGGTGAAGTTGAAATGATCGATAAAATCGCTAAAGAAAATTGGTTTGATTTTGACGTAATTATTGCAACTCCAGAAATGATGCCTTTCTTAGGAAAAATTGGTAAATTATTAGGACCTAGAGGTCTTATGCCAAACCCTAAGACTGGAACAGTTACTCCAACACCTGAACGTGCTGTTGCTGACGTTAAAAAAGGTATGATCGAATATCGTGCTGATCAATACGGAAACGTACATTGTTCAGTTGGAAAAGTTTCTTTTGACAATGACAAGTTAGTTGAAAATATCACTTTCGTTATAAACGCAATGATTAAAGCTAAACCTCAAGCTGTTAAAGGAAAATATATTCAAAATATCTCAATTTGCTCTACTATGGGTCCTGGTATTCATGTTGATGCAAATTCACTTGACATGTAATTAAATACATGTTAAATTAAGAACGAATAAAAAAACGAGTACCGAAGACAGTAGGGAATACGCAAGTATTTTAATAATCCTACCGAGGGAAGGTTTTATCTTTATGATATAAACTTTCCTTTGTGGAAAGTTTTTTTATAAAAAATTTATAGGAGGACATATATGGCAAGCGAAAAAATACTTGATTCTAAAAAAGCTACTGTTGCTGAAATATCTGATAAGTTAAAGGATTCTGAATCTGTAATTCTATTTAGATATACTAAGTCTACAGTTGGCGATATGCAAGGATTAAGAAAAGAGCTTAAGAAAGTCGACAGTGAAGTAAAAGTTTATAAGAACACTCTTGTTAAGAGAGCCTTAGATGATATGAACATTGACTTAGATAGCTATCTTGAGGGACAAAACGCTATTGTATTTGGTAAAGAATTACTTGAACCAATCAAAATCGTTTCTAAATTTGCTAAAGATCATGACAACGTTGAAATTTTAACTGGTGTTATTGATGGCAAAGCTGCTACTCTAGAAACTATTAATGACTATGCTAGTATTCCATCACGTGAAGGATTACTTACTATGTTTGCTGGTGGATTGATAGAACACGTTAAAAACCTATCTATTGCACTTAATTTATATGCCGAAAAATTAGGTGAGGAATCTAAATAATTTTAGGAAAGGAATGATTTAAATGGCAAAATTATCTACAAAAGAAATAATTGATAGTATTTCAGAAATGACTATTTTAGAAGTTAAGGATTTAGTTGACGCAATGAAGGAGACTTTTGGTGTTGATCCAAGTGCTGTAGCTGTTGCTGCTGCTCCTGCTGCTGCTGAAGCTGAAGAATCTGCTACTAAGACAGTTGTATTAAAAGACTGTGGAGCTACAAAGATTGCTGTAATTAAAGTAATTAGAGAAGCTACAGGTTTAGGCTTAGTTGAGGCTAAGGGTGTTGCTGATAAAGGCGGAAACGTTAAAGAGAATATCCCAACTGCTGATGCTGAAGCTTTAAAAGCTCAATTAGAAGAAGCTGGCGCTACTGTTGAATTAGTTTAATTCACTTTAGTACTTTAAGAAAGCTCGTGTAATAACGAGTTTTTTTATGATATAATTTAATTAGGTAGTGATAATATGAAAAAAATGACAATCTTGATGGCTATTTTTGCTTTTGTTTCGGTAGGATTATTAACAGCAATTGGTTTGGATACAAAATATAGTTTAAAGGCTTATCATACATTAGAAAATGATTTAGTTGAATCAGCCCAGATGTATATTGAAACAAACAAATTAACGGTAATGACCGGCGAATCAACCCAAGTAAGCGTTGATACTATGCTAAATGATGGTTTATTATCATCCAATAGTGTTAATGGTGATAATTGTAATGGATATGTCGTTATTAAACATGATTTAAACGGATATAACTATCTACCATATATTAAATGTAATAAATACGAAACTAATTAAAAAAATATTGACTATAAGGTAAACATTTGTTATATTACAAGTGTATTTTTGAATTGGGATCTGCAAATTTGTAGGTCCTAATTTTAAAAGGACAGTGATACACCGGGGTGTGTGTATATAGAAAGGATTATTATGAGTACTGTAAATCAATTAGTAAAACATGGAAGAGGTAATAAAGTTCGTAGACCAAAATCACCAATGTTAAACCGTGGATTCAATTCAATGAAGAGAGTTACAACTGATACTAACCATCCACAAATGCGTGGAGTTTGTACAGTAGTTGGAACTAAGACTCCAAAGAAACCAAACTCAGCATTAAGAAAATTTGCTCGTGTTAAATTATCAAATGGTCGTGAAGTAGATACTTATATTCCAGGTGAAGGACATAACTTACAAGAGCATTCAGTTGTTCTTATAAGAGGTGGACGTGTTAAAGATCTAATCGGAGTTCGTTACCACATTGTACGTGGCGCACTTGATACTCAAGGTGTTAAAGATCGTAAACAAGGTAGAAGCAAATATGGTGCTAAAAGACCTAAATAGAAATTAAAAAAAATATAAGGAGGAAATAAACATGCGTAAAAGAAAAGCTGAAAAGCGTGACGTATTACCAGACCCTATATATAAATCTAAAGTTGTTACAAGATTAATTAACACTATTATGAAAAGTGGTAAGAAAGGTACAGCTGAAAAGATTTTATACGGAGCTTTTGATATCGTAAAATCAAAAACTGGTAAAGAACCTATCGAAGTTTTCAATCAGGCTTTAGAAAATATTAGACCTGCTCTTGAAGTTAAAAATCGTCGTGTAGGTGGAGCTAACTTACAAGTGCCTATTGAAGTTAGTGACGAAAGAGGTCAAGCCTTAACATTACGTTGGTTAGTAAATTATGCTAGACTAAGAAATGGTAAGAATATGATCGAAAATTTGGCTAACGAAATCATCGATGCCTCAAATGGTGTAGGTGGAGCCGTTAAAAAACGTGAAGAAGTTCACAGAATGGCAGAAGCTAATAAAGCATATGCTCATTATAGATGGTAGGAGTTTTATATGGCAAGAGATGTTACAATTGATAAAATAAGAAATATTGGTATCATGGCACATATTGATGCTGGTAAAACTACTACAACTGAAAGAATTTTATTCTTAACAGGAATTACACATAAGATTGGTGAAACACATGATGGTGCTTCTCAAATGGATTGGATGGATCAAGAGAAGGAGAGAGGTATTACAATTACTTCTGCTGCAACTACTTGTCACTGGAAAGGTTACAGATTAAACATAATCGATACCCCAGGGCACGTAGACTTCACTATTGAAGTTCAAAGATCATTAAGAGTTCTAGATGGAGCAATAGCTTTACTAGATGCCAATGCTGGTGTAGAACCTCAAACTGAAACTGTTTGGGGACAAGCAAACGAATACAATGTACCTAGAATGGTATGTGCAAATAAGATGGGTAAAATAGGAGCCGACTTCTATATGTCTTTACAATCAGTTAAAGATAGATTAGGTGCTAATGCTGCTGCTATTGAATTACCTATTGGCTGTGAAGCAGACTTTGCTGGTGTTATTGACTTAGTTCAAATGAAGGCTTTAATGTTCTCTGGCGATGAGCAAGAAACATTAACTGAAGCTGAAATACCTGCAGATATGTTAGACAAAGCAAAAGAATATAGACAAATTTTAGTTGAAGCCGTTGCTGACTTTGATGATGATTTAATGATGAAAGTATTAGATGGAGAAGTTATTTCTGTTGACGAACTTAAAGCTGTTATCAGAAAAGCTACTTTAACTTCTAAATTCTCACCTGTATTATGTGCTGATGCTTTAGCTAATAAAGGTATAAGACCTTTATTGGATGCAGTAGTAGATTATCTACCTGCTCCAACTGATATTCCTGCCATTGAATGTGTTGATGTAAAAGGAAATGAAGTACTTAGACATCCAAGTGATGATCAACCATTTACTGCACTAGCATTCAAAATTATGACAGATCCATTTGTTGGACGTTTAGCATTCTTCAGAGTTTACTCTGGTGTGTTAACTGCTGGTTCTTATGTATTAAACTCAACTAAGGGTGAAAAAGAAAGAATTGGACGTATTCTACAAATGCATGCTAATAATCGTAAAGAGATTTCTGAAGTATATGCTGGAGAAATCGCTGCTGCTGTTGGTCTTAAAGATACAACTACTGCAGATACATTATGCGATGAGAAGCATGAAGTTATAATGAAGGGTATGGAATTCCCAGATCCAGTTATTGATATAGCTATCGAGCCAAAATCAAAAGCTGATCAAGATAAACTTGCAATTGCTTTACAAAAGCTAACAGAAGAGGATCCAACTCTAAGAGTTAAGACTGATTCTGAAACAGGACAAACTATTTTAAGTGGTATGGGTGAGTTACACCTTGATATCATTGTTGATAGATTAAAGAGAGAGTTCTCTGTTGAATGTAATAAGGGTAAACCTCAAGTTGCATATCGTGAGACTTTAACTATTCCTGCTGATTGCGAAGGAAAATATATTAAACAATCTGGTGGTCGTGGACAATACGGACATGTTATCATTAAATTTGAACCAAATCCTGGAAAAGGATATGAATTCGTTGATGGCGTTGTTGGTGGTGTTGTTCCAAGAGAATATATTCCAGTTGTTGATAAAGGTTTACAAGAAGCTTTAACTGGTGGTATTTTAGCTGGATATCCTTTAGTTGATGTCAAAGCTACACTACATGATGGTTCATACCATGAAGTAGACTCATCAGAAATGGCCTTCAAGATTGCCGCAAGTATGGCACTTAAGGTTGCTAAAGATAAATGTAAGGCTGTATTACTAGAACCAATAATGAAGGTTGTTGTAGATGTTCCTGAAGATTACGTTGGTAATGTAATGGGAGACTTAACTAGTAGACGTGGACGTCC
>CALMHN010000102.1 GCA_937863745.1 uncultured bacterium
TCATCATTTAGTTTTAATTCTTTTGTTACTAAAGAAATGATATCTTTTACTTCTTCTAGTGAGCAATCATCCATTATATTGGTTACAAAACCATTTATTTTTTGATTTCCAAAGGGAACATAAACTTTCATGCCCTTTTCAATTTGGCCTTGAAGAGATTCTGGTATGTGATAAGTAAATGTATGGTCTAATGATTTAATTCCATATTGTATTAATACTTTTGCATACATAATATCACTTCCTAAATTTATTATAACATAAAAAATACACCCAATTGGATGTATTTTATTTTAACCTTATGGTGTTATTGTAGTATCCTCACTTACTGTTTGAGTTCCTACATAAGCATCTTTAAATTTAAGGCCTAGGTTTCCATAGTTAGAAATAGATGTAACTAAAGCGGCACGATCATCACTGGAATAATATTTATAATCAATACTATTTCTTGTTATTACGCTTATTCCGGCATTAGTAACATTCCTTATATCATTTAAAACAATATTAATTGTATAGGCTTTATTATTATAATATATAGTTCCTGCTAGAGTATGATCAGTTTCATTGGTTGTACTACTTTTAGTTGTGGTTTTACTTGTTGTTAAATTTATTACCTCTTTATCGGCTAATTTACCTTTAATATTATATCCTGATCCAGATTTTACTAAAGACATTTTATAGGTATTTCCATCTATAATTAGCGGAAATGATAAAGAAACAAAGCTTTGCTTAAACATATCTGTTTTAATTACTAAATTACCTTCAATGGTAGTTCCCTTGTAATTTGCAGCATAGTTAGTTAAATCAGTTTTTAATGTTTTTTCATCAACTCCAATTAAAGTTGATAATTGACTTAAAGCTGTAGTATTAGTCGTAAATGTTTTCATGAATGCTGAAATCATCTTAGCTTGACTTGCTTCATTTAGACTAATTGTTATAACATTACTTGATCCATCTACTGATTCTGTATAAGAACTAGCTTTTAAACCAGCCTTACAGGCAGTTTTTAAGGTAGTTAACATTACTTGATAATTTATATCATTTTGGCTAATATTATTTATTATTTTACTATAGTTTTCTGTTGTAATATCTAATCCATGACTATACATGTAATTTAATATTGCAAATAATATTATATCATCAGGGTTACTAAATCTAGATTCTATATCTTTAATGGTAGCTTGTGTATTTTCTACATTGGTATATATATAATTACTCGTGAAATTTTGTAATAATAAATAAGCTGTATCACTTTCTAAATATAATTCTACATTTAATGGAGCATTTAATAGTTCTTCTCCATCAGTTATTGATGTAATATTAGTTGTTAAATCAATTTTTTTATTTGGTAAATCATAAGCATAAATACCTGTTGATTTAAGTCCATAGTTATTAACACCTTCAGTAATGGATGCATTTAATGTATAATTACCTGATCCTTGATTAACCTTGGCGTTTGTTATACTACTTGTAAAACTTGTTAATCCATCAAAGACAGCATCAATTCTTTTATCAGCCATTTTGTATTGAGTAT
>CALMHN010000103.1 GCA_937863745.1 uncultured bacterium
ATCTCTTTAAAAGTTTCTTCAACTGATTCAGAAGATTTAACAACATTAAGTATACCCGATTCTTCGTAATATTTCAACAAAGGTTCAGTATTTAAAAGATATGTATCAAATCTATTATTAAAGGTTTCTTCGTTATCATCGGTTCTACTAACTAAGTCAGTTCCACAATGATCACATTTACCACCAACCATAGGTTTTAATACATCAGAGTACTTATTATAGACACGTCCACATTTAGGACATGATATTCTACCTAATACTCTATGCTTAGCTTCTTCTTTACTTACTTCTAAATATAAAACATGATCTAATTTCATATTTAGATTATCAAGCATTGAATCTAATTCTTTAGCTTGATTGATATTTCTTGGGAAGCCATCCAAGATAAATCCTTTATTTGCATCAATAGTTTCTAATTTGTTCTTCAATAATTCCAATACAATTTCATCACTCACAAGTGAGCCAGATTTCATTATAGTAGTTATTTCATTGCCAAGTTTAGATCCTGATGCAGTCTCATTTCGTAGTAAATCGCCAGTGGAAATATGGTCGTAACCATATTTCTCAACTAACAAAGTACTTTGTGTTCCTTTACCAGCGCCTGGAGGAGCAACAAATATTATATTCCTCATCTATTATGTCTTCTCTTTCTTTCATCATCATAACTTCTTGAAACAATACTTGATTCAAGTTGTTTATATGTTTCTAGAGCAACACCAACTACGATAAGTAATCCCGTTCCTCCAAGAGTAACACTACTAGATAGACCAGAAAGTTTAGTGAACAATATAGGTACAGCAGCTAGTATTGCAAGACATGCACTACCAACAACCGTTAAACGGGTAATTGTACCTTTTAGATAATCTTGAGTTCTAAGACCAGGTGCAATACCAGGAATATAAGCTCTACTCTTATCTAAATTTTCACTCATATCTTTTGGATTTAATTCCATTAAAGAATATACATAACCAAAAGCAAATATTAATACCATATATAATATAAATCCAGTTAAAGAAGTATATACAATATAGTTATTAACAAAATTCTTAAATGCCTCATTACTGATAACTCCAGCAATTAATGATGGAACGCTAGTTAATGCACTTGCAAATATTACAGGCATTACATTAGCAGAATTCAATTTCAAAGGCATATATGATTGTTCTTTTGCATAAGAACTAATAGTTCTTGTACTATGTTGAATTGGTATTCTTCTTTCAGCTAACTCTGTATATACAACACCTACTAATATAAATAAGTAAGCAAGTATAAATAGAATATAAAGTATAATACCAACAGTCTTAGTAAATGTATCTGCAATAACTAAATCATTAAATGCAGTGGTAAACGTAGAAGGTAATGTATTAACAATACCAGCCATGATTATCAAAGATATACCATTTCCAAGACCTTTCTTAGTAATTTGATCAGCTAACCACAATAGGAGTGCTGTACCAGCAGTTAATATAACAGTTGTCTTAATTATAGTTAGAGTATCTCCACCCATAAAAGCAACAGCATAAATATAACCTTGAATAAATGAGAACAAGATACCTAAATATCTATTAATCTTATTTATCTTTTGTCTTCCAGTAGCTCCTTGTTCCTTTAATTCTTTAAAATAAGGAATAATATCCATTTGTAATAATTGAGTTAAGATTGTAGCCGTAATATAAGGCATAACTCCTAACGCAAATATTGAAAAAGTCTTTAAAGTTCCACCACTCATTAAACTCAACAAATCTAAGAAACCTAAATTTGATGTAATTTGTTTAGCTCCAGGAACTATTATATTAGTTCCGAAGCCAAATATTAGTAGTACAAAGAGTGTGAAATAAATCCTCTTTCTTAAATCTTTATTATTCGAATTAAATAATTTTTTAAGATTTGAGAACATATTAAATCACCTCTGTTGTTCCGCCTAATTCTTCAATTTTACTAACTGCCTTAGAAGAGAATCTATTAGCTTTAACGTTAACTTTCTTCTCTAATGTACCATTAGCTAATACTTTAATTCCAGATAAAGTCTTCTTAATAACACCAGTCTCAATTAATAATTCAGGTGTTACTGTAGTACCATCTTCAAATCTATTTAAATCAGATAGATTGATAACAGCAAACTCTTTTCTAAATTTAGCATTATTAAAACCTCTTTTAGGGACTCTTCTATATAAAGGAGTTTGTCCACCTTCAAACCAAGGTTTAATTGATACTCCACTTCTTGAGTTTTGACCTTTTTGTCCACGACCAGATGTTTTACCTGTTCCTGAACTTGTACCACGTCCAACTCTTTTTCTATTTTTAGTCTCTGGAGACTTTATTAAATTCTCTAATTTCATAATTATAGCTCCTCAACTTTCTTACCACGTAATTCAGCAATTTGTTCAGCTGTACGTTCAGATTGTAAAGCAGATAATGTAGCCTTAGCAACATTAACTTTAGTGTTTGATCCTAAAGACTTAGATACTACATCTTTAATACCCGCTATTTCAAGTATTGCACGAGCAGCACCACCAGCTACGATACCAGCACCTTCAGATGCAGGCTTAATCATAACTTTAGACTTACCACATGTAGCAATAGCCTCATGAGGTATAGTTCTTCCGTCTACTAATGAAACCTTAACTAAGTTCTTATTAGCAGCTTGTAAAGCCTTTTTGATAGCTTCAGTAGCTTCATTAGCTTTACCAGTTCCAATTCCAACTAAACCTTTACCATCGCCAACAGCCATAGTAGCAGCGAATCTCATATGACGTCCACCTTTAGTAACTTTAGTAACTCTTGATAAATTAATTACTCTTTCATCTAAAAGCTTTTTCTTAGGATCCATTTTTTTGTAATTATCTCTATTATCCATACCAATTTCCTCCTAAAATTCCAATCCATTTTCACGAGCGCCATCTGCTAATGCAGAAACACGTCCATGATATTGATATCCGCCTCTATCAAATACTACCTTTTTGATTCCAGCTTTTAAAGCCTTCTTAGCAATATCAGCACCAACTAATTTAGCACCTTCAACATTACCACCATTTTTAAGTTTTAACTCAACTGATGATGATGAAACTAAGGTAGTACCATTCTCGTCATTAATTACTTGTGCGAAAATATGAGAGTTTGATCTAAAAACATTTAATCTAGGACATTCTTGAGTTCCAGAAACAGTCTTACGAACTCTATCATGTCTTCTTAATCTTGCAACATTTGCAGCTTCTTTTTTTATCATATTATTCTCCTCCTACCTATTTAGATGCTTTCTTTCCTTCTTTAATTCTTATATGTTCATCAGCATATCTAATACCTTTACCTTTATATGGTTCAGGTTTACGAATCTTACGTATTTCAGCAGCAAATTCATTTACTTGTTGCTTATCAATACCTGATATTGTAATTGTTGTAACTGTAGGAACTTCAGCCTTTAATCCAGCAGGTATTTCTACCTTAACAGGATGTGAATAACCAACATTTAATGTAATAGTATTTCCAGCTAAACTACATCTATAACCAACACCATTGATTTGAAGATCTCTCTTAAATCCTTCAGATACTCCAATGATCATATTATTAATTAAAGAATTTGTTGTACCATGAAGAGTCTTATTCTTGATAGTATCATCAGGACGTACAACGCTTAATTTATTACCATCAACAGTAATCTTCATGTCTTTATTAAAATTATTCTTTAACTCGCCTTTAGGACCAGTTACAGTAACAAAATTATTTTCTCCTACTGTAACAGTAACTCCTTCAGGAATTGTTAATATTCTATTTCCAATTCTACTCATAACCAATATTTTCCTAGATTACCAAATGTAAGCTAGTACTTCTCCTCCTAGACCTTTAGCTCTAGCATCTCTATCAGTCATAATTCCTTCAGATGTAGATATAATAGCAATACCTAAACCGTTTAGAACTTTAGGAAGCTCTTCATGGTTAGCATAAACTCTTAAACCAGATTTAGAGATTCTCTTTAATCCAGTAATAACAGTAACTTTCTTACCTTCAGAATACTTAAGGTTTAAAGTAATCTTATTTCCAGATGGAGCTTCAGTTACTTTATAGTCACTAATGTAGCCTTCTTCTTTAAGAATACGACTAATAGCTTCTGTAGTCTTAGAACCTAAAACTTCAACTGTGTCATATTTTAATTGATTTGCATTACGAATTCTTGTAAGCATATCAGCAATCTTATCTTCTACCATAATTCTACTTCCTTTCTACCAACTTGATTTTCTAACTCCAGGAATTTTTCCTTGGTTAGCAAGCTCTCTAAAACAAATACGGCATAAACCAAATTTCTTTAATACACCGTGTGGTCTACCACAACGTTGACATCTTGTATATTCTCTAACCCCAAATTTTTGAGGTCTAGATTGTTTAATCTTTAAACTTTTCTTAGCCATACTCGCTCCTACTTTCTAAATGGCATTCCGAAACCTGTTAATAACTCTAGGGCTTCTTCATTAGTATTAGCTGTTGTAACAAATACTATATCCATTCCTCTTACTTTTACTACTTTATCGAATTCAACTTCTGGGAAAATTATTTGTTCTTTAATTCCTAAAGTATAATTTCCTTTACCATCGAATGCTTTATTACTTATTCCACGGAAATCTCTTACACGAGGTAGAGCAACACGAATTAACTTATTCATGAAGTCATACATTGAATCTCCTCTTAAAGTAACTTTTACACCAATAGGTTGACCTTCTCTTAATTTAAAACCAGCAATAGACTTCTTAGCTTTAGTGATAACTGGATGTTGTCCAGTAATTAATGCTAAATCAGCTTGAGCGGCTTCAATGAACTTCTCATCATGAGATCCATCACCAACACCCATGTTGATAACGATTTTCTCTAATTTTGGAACTTCCATTGATGATTTATAATTAAACTTCTTAGTTAATTCAGGTTTAATTTCTTTTTCAAATTTTTCCTTTAAAGCTTCCATTATTTCTCACCTGACTCTTTCTTACTAGTTTTTTTAGTAGCAGTCTTCTTAGCTACTGGTTTCTTTTCAGTCTTTTCAACTGCTTTAACTGTTTTTGTAGTTTTAGCTTTATCACTTGAAACTAATTTAACATTAGAAACATTGATAGGTCTTTCAACCTTAACTAAACCACCATTTTCATTTGCAGCGCTAGGTTTCATATTCTTAGTAACAACATTAACTCCACTTACAACTACTTTGTTCTTATTTCTAAGAATAGCCATAACTGAACCTTCATTACCACGATCGTCGCCAGCAATAACTTTAACTTTATCTCCAACTTTAATCTTCATACTACCTCCTATAACACTTCACTAGCAAGAGATACTATCTTCATGTATTCTTTATCACGAAGTTCTCTTGCAACAGGTCCAAGTACACGTGTACCAACTGGGGATTTATCATCCTTAATTAATACTGCAGCATTATCATTGAACTTAATATAAGATCCATCATTTCTTCTAACACCTTGTACAGTTCTAACAATAACAGCTTTAACTACTTTACCTTCTTTAACATTAGAGTTAGGAATTGCTTTCTTAACAGTAGCAACTACAACATCTCCAATATTTGCATATTTAACTTTACTTCCACCCATAACTCTGATGACTAATAATTCACGAGCTCCAGAGTTATCAGCAACTTTTAATCTAGTTTCTTGTTGTATCATAATAACCCTCCTTAGATCTCTACAGATTCAACTAATACTTTATCAAGGGCATATCTCTTTGTCTTAGATAATGGTCTTGTAAATACTAATCTAACTGTATCTCCAACTTTCGCAATATTTTTTTCATCATGAGCAGCATACTTCTTAGAAGTCTTAATTCTCTTATGATATAGAGGATCATTCTTATAAGTTTCTACTAAAACAGTAATAGTTTTATCATTCTTTGCACTAACAACTTTTCCTACTATTGTAGTCTTCTTAGTTTCACTCATTATTTATTTCCTCCTTCAATAGCTCTTTCATTAAGAACTGTTTTTAATCTAGCAATATTCTTTCTATCTTCATTAATTTTATGAGGATGTTCAAGATTAGCAGTAGATTGTTTCATTCTTAAATCAAATAACTCAGACTTTAATTCTTCGATCTTCTTATTGATGTCTTCAGTAGACATATCTCTAATTTCACTAGTCTTCATTATTTTCACCACTTTCTTTAGTTACAAACTTAGTTGTAACACTTAATTTATGACCTGCAAGTCTTAAAGCTTCTCTAGCAGTAGCTTCATCAACTTCAGATATTTCGAATAAAATAGTTCCGACTTTAACAACAGCTGCCCACTCTTTTACGTCACCTTTTCCAGTACCTTGACGAGTTTCAAGAGCTTTTTGAGTTCTAGCTAAATGTGGGAATACATTTGTATAAATCTTTCCACCACGTTTAGTAAAACGAGCCATAGCTATACGTGCAGCCTCTAATTCTTTAGAAGTTACATATCCAGCAGTCTTTGCTTGTAAACCATATTCGCCTTTAGTAATTTTAGTATTACCTTTAGCTTTTCCTTCATATGAAATTCTATGAGGTTTACGATATTTAGTTCTCTTAGGCATTAACATCGCTATTACCTCCTTCAGTCTTTACATTTCTCTTTTTATTTAAGATTTCACCTTTGTAGATCCAAACCTTAACACCAATCTTACCATAAGTAGTATTAGCTTCAGCATTTGCATAGTCTACATTAGCTCTAATAGTTTGAAGTGGAACAGTTCCCTCAACATAATGTTCAGAACGAGCCATTTCAGCACCACCTAAACGTCCAGAAACTTGAGTTTTAATACCCTTAGCTCCAGCCTTCATTGTAGCTTTAATTGCCTTCTTTTGAACATTGTGGAAGTTACCTCTGTTTTCAATTTGTTTAGCTATTGATTGAGCAACTAATTCAGCATCTAAATCCGGATTCTTTACATCGTTAATAGTA
>CALMHN010000104.1 GCA_937863745.1 uncultured bacterium
TGGTATTGGAAATTATGGAGTATATTTTGGTATCGGTATTTCATATAATTTTATTCGGTTTTAAAAATTATTTATATATATAAAAAAACAATAATATTATGAGAACATATTTTAAAAAATTAAATGAGCAATCGAATGATTTTGATTGGGTAGATATTGCAGATGCTATATCTGATAATGATTTAACAAAAATTATAAAAGGATTTCCTGAATATGCCAAAAGATTTGATACTGAATTAAAATTATTTTATAAAGATAATTATAAATCGCCAATACTTGATAAGTTGGAAAGAGAAAAAATATATATTGACGATAGACATGAATTTAAATATAATGATAATATAGTAAAAAATATAAGAGATTTTGAAAACATATTTTTTAATTCTTTATTTGAATATTTTATGGAATCCATTAGAAATGCAATTGATTATTCTAAATTTAAAGGTGTTGATGATGAAAGACTGGATGATTTGATTAATGAATATATAACAGAAAATTTAATTGAAAATATTACTGTATATTTTTTAAATAAAGATAAAAAAAGTGGTGATTATATTTTATGTATGTTTCATGAATCTCATATTTATACAATGGCATGTTATTATAGTACTACTAATAATGATAATTCTTTTAATATTAAAGATGGTGATCCAGTATCAAAAGATCATTTAATTGAATATGGAAAGGAATTATGCCATACACGTAAAGATGGGCGTTTATTTTATATATCTATGTATTCTGGCTATTTTGATAATTTATAAAAAAATATTTTATTTAATTATTAAATTTTATGGTGACTTCAAAGTACATTCAAATTTCAGATTGGTGTCTAATAGAATATGAATATTCAAATGAATATCCTAAAAAATTAAATTATGATACCACCGATGTTGGTATATATAAGTTAATAAATAATAAAACTGGCGAATATCAATTTATTAATGTTGATAATAATATCACAAATAATAGTCTTTATAATAATTTAATACCTACTAATTTCAACCAATCTTTATTTGCTACTTATAATATAATTTCTGATGATAATGAAAATCCTAATCATTCAAATTATGATTTAATTGATTTGAGTAATAATATTAATAATCATAATTTATATTATGACACTATAAGGTTGCATATATTATCTGGATACAATTTTGAAAATATCGATGCATTTTCATTTGATGTTAATATAATAGAAAATTCAAATAAAAAAGTTAAATTATCTAATTTTTATTATCCTAAATCAGGAAATTATATTAATAATCAAAATTTAGTATTAACATTAAATCCAAATCCAATAGTAGTTGCTGAACGTACTTATGATAAATATGTTACTTTACTAGTACCTTCCTTACATAGAATATTAGAAGATCAATTATTATATTCAAATCCACCTAATACATCTATATTTTCTTATTTATACTCACATCCTGTATCATCACAAAATCCTAATAATGGTGGCATAAAAAGTGACTCTACAATATATGTAAATTTATGTGAATTAGAAATATCAAAAACAAATAATAATATTGAATATTATTCAATAAATAATAAATATACTGCTACAATATTACCAGCGGATGCATATAGTAATTTAAGTTGCATTATAAAAGAAGCTGATAATGGTGATTATTTTGAATATTATCCTATATATGATGGTGGTTTTATAAATGATTATTTATATAATCTTAATTCAGTAAATAATATGAATTGGAGTGTTATACATAACATACAAGTTATAGAACAGGTTGCTGATAAGTTTTATGTTACATCTGATATGACAATACCACAATCTACTAATTTTGATAGACCTAGTTATTTTAGACCTGTTTTATTATATTCAGACATTTCATTTTCATATACTATTGCTTATACAATGAGATTTGTTAATAGTGCTAATGGTGAACAAATTATAAGAAAATCTACATTAACATCATATAATCCAAAAAAATATGGACTAAATATAAATAGAATAAAAATAGATGATGGAATAGAACCTTTAAAAGTATATAATAAAATATCTAATGATACAATAATTATAAATAATACATTGAATAAAAGAATATATGAAAATAATATAATGATAAATACAAAATATATTAATTTATATACTAATGTAATAGATGTTTGTATAAATATTAATAATGTTAATATAAATGAAAATTCAGATTTGATATATGGGCAAGGATATGCTAAAATAAGGCTTAACAAATTTGACAATTTAATTAAATTTAAAATACAAAAATATGAAAATGGATATATAATACCTATTGATTTAACAAACAAAAATATTGTGCTAAAATTTTTAACAGATAATTTAGATGAAATAACAATATTAAAATATGACGATGATAATATAACTATATTCCCAGAAAGCGGCGAAATAATGTTTTTAATTGATAAAAAGAAGTCTAATATGATATTAAAAAATAAAAAAGAAATGAATTTTTATATTATAGATAAAAGTAGCGAAATAGAAAATGTAATATATACAGGAAAATTTATTGAATTTAAAAATGGTGAAGATATAGATGCTGATTATGGTAAACCTATTAAATTAAAAATCAAAGAATATGAAGATATTTTAACAAAAGAAATCAATAATTATAAATTGCTAAATAAAAAATTAAGCTCAGTAAATAATATAGAAGTAAGTAAATTACCGACATATAGTGTTTCATCTTCTATTAAAGAAACAAAAAAGATAGCAAAAGTTGAAAATTCTAATATTATAAAACAAATTAAGCCGCCAAATATATGATATTTAAAAAAATTTATATATATAAAAAAACAATAATATTATGAAAACATTATTTGAAAAATTAAATAATGACAAAAACAAAATTAGTAACAAAAAAAGGGATGAATATTTAAATTATATTTTTGCATATCTTAAAGATGAATTAGGTGGATATATTAATAAATTGAATCCAAAATTAAAAATATTCTCTGATGTTGATTACAAATCACCTATTATAAAAAAATTAAGAATGCAAGGTATTGAGTTGGGATTACGGGGTCTTCCTACTGATACTTATGCTATAAATCCAAATAATAATGAATTTAAAAAATTTATTAATGATTTTTTTATAGCAGAAAACGAATGTGTTAAAAAAATTAATAATGAATTATATTATGATGATAATGATTTAAAAAATCATATTTTTAAGAAAGAATTTGAAAATATTTTCTCAAATATTTATCTTTATATTTTAAATAAAGATGAAAAAAGTGGTGGCTATTGTGCAAGTGAGATTAGATATGATCATAAAAATGAAAATTTTGATTTTTATACTTTTAATTTATTTTATTCAACTAAAAATGAAAAAAATTCCTTTGGTATTAAAGATGGTGATTTATATTCAAAAGAGATCGCCATTGAATTTATTAAAGATTATTTTGTTAAATATAAATATCAGGAATTAAGAATATATTCTGGTTATTTTGAATATTTATAAAAAAATTTTTATATTTTAATGATTTTAAATGCAAAAAATAATAATTTTAGGATTGAATTACCTAGATCATTTTTTAGCGATTATATAACTAATAAATATATACCTTCTATTAAAAAATATCAGACAATATATAATAATATATGGGACTTTATTAATGCTAGTATACAATCGTGCACTGTGCCGACACCAAATTTACCTATAGTTGAACAAGAAAGACTTCATAATACTAAAAGTATATATAAAGGGAAGGGCAATGTTAATTATTATTTGGATAATGATTTTACTATAACATTTAAATTTTACGACGGCTTTTTAAATTATTTTATAATGTATGAATTACTAATTGAATTTTATGAATATAGAAATAAAAATACTAATTTAGGTGATTTATTATTAACATTTTATAATAATTCAGGATATGAAATATTTAATATTGTATATGAAAAAATTGTATATAACTCCATATCAGAATTAAAATTAGAATATCCGTCTAATACACCAACATTTCAAACATTTGATTGTGGATTTAATTTTAATGATATAAAGTTTAATCCATTAGTTTAAAAAAAATATAATTATTATGAAAAATATTAATAATTTAAAAGAAATAAATAATAATGAGTTAGAAAATCAATTATTTGAGGAATATAAGCAAATATTAAATGAAAATAATATTCAATTAGACGAAGGTATAATAAAAACACTTGCTGGTGCAGGTGTTGGCTATATTATGGGGCCTGCTCTTGGCAAAGCAATATGTAAAGCACTTGGCATAGAAAAAGGTATACTATATGATTTGATGACTTCTAAATTGGTAACTACGGCAATTGGCGCTGCCCTATCAAAATGATTTTTTATGAACAAAAAATATTTTTGTTTTTTTGATTTTAGTATAAATTCAACCGCATGTTCTTTATATAATTATAAAAACAATAAATTAATATTTTTTTCATTTCCCAGAAAAAAAATTATCAATAATAATATTGTTAAAAATTTAATTGATAGTGATGTAGTAGTAACAATTATTGATGATAAGATAATAACAAATGATCAGCAAAAAAAAGAAATTGCTAATTTAATGGATGCTGATTATTTAATGAATATAATATGTAATAAGTTAAGTGAATATATAAAAGATAATAATATTATTTTTGGTGTGGAAGGAATTTCTTTTGGTAGTTTTGGTAATATGCAAATTCAATTAGCAGGATATAATTATTTATTAAGATATATGTTAAAAAATTATTTTAATATAACGTATGATGATATATTAGTTTATTCGCCAAGATATATTAAAAGGAATGTGGGATCAGGAAATTATAATAAAAATATGATGATTGAAAAATTTATAAATAGTAATAATGATTTATTAATAGACAACAAGTTACAATTAGCGTTAAAAAATGGAATATTTGTAAAAAAATCACATAATAAAGATAGTAAAACATATTATAAACCTATTGATGATTTAATAGATTCTTTTTGGGGATTAGTTGCATTAATGAATAATATTTGAATATTATATGTTAAATATTAAAAAATATAGTTGCAAATGTTTATATTATGTTAAAATTAAATAAAAATTTATATATATATATATATATAAATAATAAAATTTTGTATTTTGACAAGAGATGAATTTAAAGAATTAATTAATACGGAGCTTACTGTAGGGGGAGCATTGCCGTATACTATTCCTGATAAGGAAATGGAAAGAATAATTAATCAGGCATTAAACTGGGCATGGATAAATTATCAATATTCTGTTACCATACAATATTATGTTATAAAATTAAGTGTATTTAAATCACAAGAATTTAAAAGAAACAGAACAATAACATTGCCTGATTGTATAGTATCTATTTTTAATGTACAAGAAATCAAAGGTCATACATTAACAACATTTAGTAATTTTGGCCCTGATTTTTCTATAGAAAAGATTATGGCTCAAGAAATTTATTTATCACCTTATAATACTGATAGTGTTGTATTAGCAGTAGCGTATGAGTCATTTTGGGATTTAAGTAAAGCGTTATATTTAGATAGGATAGCATTTGAATTTAATCACAATTCAAAACAATTAACAATAACTGGGCGAGATCCGAAATTTGATGTATGGCTACAAACATATGTTAAAATACCTGAAGAAAAATTATATGATGATTGGACATTTCAAAGATATTGCGCGGCAAATGCAAAAATATCATTAGGTCGAATGTTAAGTATGTTTGAATTTAATTTACCTGGCGGTGTATCTATAAATGCAGACCAAATAAAAAGTGATGGTGAAAATGAATTAGAAAAAATATTAGATACAATAAGAGAAGAAAATACACCAAATTGGATTTTCGTTTATCATTAAAAAATTATTTATTTTAAATGGATGTAATTAACAATATAAGTTTATCAAAAAAAGGCAAAAATTTTCTTATATTTAAGACAAAATTATTAGAAAATATTATAAAGATATATGATTATAATGATGATATTGATTGTGATGATAGTGTTGCAAAATATTTTTCATGGAGTATAGATGATAAAGTGTGGAGTTATTGGACATCACTTAATATTAATGATTTGTCTGTAATAACTGATTATATATCAAATGGATTTTTTATTAGATTTAAATATGTTTCTAGTAGTGATATTAATGTAAAAGATATTAATTTACTTGTTGATTATAGAGATATAGATGTTAATAAAGTAATAAGACAATCAATATCGATGAGTAATCAGTATATATTTTTTAATGATTCTGGAGTAGAAGATTATGATATATTAAATCCTATTGATTTTGATTTATATAATATAAAATCATCAATAAAACTTTATAATCAAATATTAAAGGGTGTTAATGATTTTATTGGTGTTAATGCTATTTATTTAAAGGCAAGTCCTAGCAAAGATTCTGCTGATTTTATATTAAAAGAATGGACATTATATTCTGTTGAAAATGCTAGTTGTTTGAAGATTATAATGCCTGATAATCAATTACCAGTAAATGATTTTAATTATGATTTTTTAGGCATGGAATATGTAAAAGAATTTGAAGTGCATATAATAAAAAATGTTTTTGAGAGTGTATTTGGTAAGAATACTGCTCCTCAAGAATATGATATTGTATATATACCTTTAATTAAAGATAGATTATATGAAGTTAGCAGTTCGCAATTAGTATATGATTTTATGGGAGAAGAACCTTATTGGAAAGTTAATTTAGTAAAATATAATAATAGGACTAATGTGGATAAACAGTCAAATTTAGATTCTATATTAAATGCAATAACAAAAAGTTCAAAAGATTTATTTGAGAATAATGTTATTAATGATATAAAAGATATAACAAAGGATCAAGAATTTAATAGATATTTAGGCAATGTTATTAATCCAGATGACAATATAAATAATATAGAAAATAGGGCGTTAGACCCCATAAAAATATTTGTTGATAAAAATTTACAAATTATTGATTATCAATTTAAAAATAATAATATAATAATAAGTGAGCATCAATATAATTTATATAATAGTAAATTATTAGGTAAAATAGCTATTAAATATAATATAATGTCATCTTCATTAGGTGATAATTTTTCATATTCTTCTTGGTTTAAATTATTAGATAATAAAAAGTATGTTGATGATGTCATAATAAAAAATAAAAATGATAATAATATTGGAATAAATATATTAGCAATTAGAAATTATAATATTAATGATTTATTATATTTTGAAAGGGCAAATAATTATTTTATTGGCACTATAAATGAAAAAATAGATAATAATAATTTTAATATAGATATATTATATGGTGATATAGATAATTTATATAGTAAAGGATGGAAAGTATCATTAGCTAATGAAAATATTTTAATAGATGGATATAAAGATAAAAAAGGGTTACAAATATCTATAATTGAAAATAGAATAATAAAAATAGTTGTTAATGATAAAATATATTATTTTAAATTAAGAGATAAATTAGTTAATAATATATGGTATACAATATTAATATCGTATTCAAATATTTTTAGACAAATTAATTGTACTATTTATAAAATAAAAGATATATATAATGATGGTACACTAGCAATTATTTTTAATGAAACTAAAAATAATATAGAAAAAGAAGTTATTGATGATGGTGATTATTTTAAAATTTTTTATAGTAATATAGTAATGACTAATATAAGAATATATAATGAGATTATAAATTTTGATATGCAAGATTTGTTATTAAGTAGAAAGAGTATTGATGATTTTAGTAAAATAATATTATTTGATATGTGTGAACCTAAAATATTTGCATTTGAAGGATTAGTAAAATAAATTATATTTTAAAAAATTTATATATATATTATATTTATTATTGTTTTTTTGTATATTATAATATATTTTATTTAAATGAAGGAAGAAGTTCGTAAAGAGAAAGAAGTTTTGATGAGTACATCAGCTGAGCTAAAGAATATAATTAAGTCTTTAGGATTATCTATTAATAAAGATAATATTGTCAATAATTATAATAATGATAAAACTATTGATAATATTGCTAATGATATCATTAATTTTATTGATATGGCAGATATTAATAATAAAGCTAATGATTTTGCTAAAAATATTGTTGAAAAAAATGCAACATTTTATTTAGTTGATGATGATATCATACAAGATCCTTATGTACAACAAAAAATATTATCTGACATAGCTATAATAAAAGATTTATCTATACAATCAATGATAGCTGATTATTCAATATCAAAAATGATAAATCAAATTGATGCTAGCTTTGGTAATGTGCATCCTCGTCTTTTTGAAGTATTATCTAATTTTCAACGGTCAAAATTGGATATAACAAAAACCATAGCTCAATATATCATTATGATACAAGATAATTTTAAAAATATAAAAATGGATTACTTAAAACAAAAAGAAGAAAAAGAAATCCAACTAGATATATCAAATAATAGCGATAGTATTGTTGCCAAAGGCACTAAAAACTTAATTGAGAATCTAAGCAACATATTAACTGAACTAAAAACTAAAGAAAATGAATGAAAATATGATTTGGAGTACAGAATTAATTAATGAGCAGATAAGAAAGATTGATTCTGGTGAGACTGTAAATATGGATTGTTTTTATGGTGGTGATGTTACTTTAAGAAATTCTGATATTTTATTTCAGTATACAAAGGATGAGCAAAAGGAATTATTAAAATGTGCCAGTGATGTTGTATACTTTGCTAATAATTATTGTTATACGATGACTGACGAAGGTATAAAACCTATTGTACTTAGGGATTATCAAATAGAAATGTTAAGGATGTTTCAGAATAATAGATATTCTATTGTAAATGCATCAAGGCAGGTTGGTAAGACAACATGTGCGTCTATTTTTATGATGTGGTATATTTGTTTTAACTATGAAAAAAATATATTAGTGATAGCAAATAAATTAACAACTACCATTGAAATTGTGGATAAGATAAAAAACATTTATAGAAATTTACCATTTTTTTTAAAACCTGGCATATCTTCAGATGCAAAGACATTTATGAAATTTGATAATGGATGTAGATTATTTTCACAAGCAACTACAAAGACGTCTGCTATTGGATTTACTATTCATTTATTATATGCTGATGAGTTTGCTCATATAAATAGAAATTTTATAGTACCTTTTTATCGTTCTATATTCCCCACATTATCATCATCAGATATATCTAGGATAATAATAACATCCACTCCTAATAAGTTTAATTTATTTTATGAATTATATATGGGTGCAATAGAAGGTAAGAATGATTATAAAGCAATGGTGGTGCCGTGGTACAAGGTAGCGGGTAGGGATGAAGAATGGAAGCAACGAGAAATAGCAAATTTAGGTGGCAATGAAGAATTATTTAATCAGGAATATGGATGTCAATTTTTGACATCAAGTAGTATGTTATTATCGGGCAGTATAGTTAGATTTTTAGAAAAAATAAAAAAGCAATATATATGGCAAGAAAATGAAAAGATGAATGAATTAGTAGAAAATTATGGTGATTTATTGTGGGATGATAAATTTGATTTTAATAATATTAATAATAATGATAAATTTATATTTTCTATTGATTTAAGTGATGGTGTAGGCAAAGATTATACAGTATGTAATATTTTCAAAATTGAACCAGTATCGATAGCACAATTTAAAAAAAGAAAGAGAATTAAAGATGAGACTGATATGTTTCGGCTAAGACAAATTGGTATTTGGAGGTCTAATATTTATTCAATAAATGAATTTGCTAGTATACTAAGTGCATTAGTTTTTGATATATTTAATTCGGATAATGTAAAAATTGTTTTAGAAATTAATTTTAAAGGTGATTTATTGATAGAATATATGAGTAAACATCGTAATTATTATAGTAATATATTTTTACATACACGACATTCGTCATCAAATAAACAATTAAATCCAGGCGTAAAAATAAAAAGAGATAATAAGGATATATATGTGTCTGAATTAAAGACATTAATACAAAATAAATATATAATTATTAATGAAAAAAATACTATTGAAGAAATAGAAAATTTTGGATTAGATAAAGATGGTAGATATAGGGGTCAAATGGGTCATGATGATTGTGCTATGACTTTAGTTAATTTAGTTGCTTTTATAAATAGTAATAGTTATGGTGAAATTATAGAAGATATGATAGATATTCAGCCAGCTATATATAGAAAAATATATGATAATAAAATATTTAATGAAAATAATGATAATAGTAAAATATTAGTTGATTTTTTCAAAGAAATACAAAAAGTAAATTTATTTTAAAAAAAAATTTATATATAGATAAAAAAAATAAAATTATATTATGGCTAATTTAGTTTTTGATTTAAATAAATTTAAAGCAGCAGGTGTATATACTGTTGAATATAGTACTTCTGAAAGTAGACCAATTGCAACAGATACTTTGCGGTTAGTAGTGGGCTTTTCACGTCAAGGAATATTTAATACACCAGTATATCTTGATAATGTTAATACATCACGAAAAATTTTTGGTAATATAGATCCTATATTAGAAAAAAGAGGGTCATTTTTTCATAGATCAATTGAGACATGTTTACAACAAGGGCCTGTGCTAGCACTTAATTTAATGGCACTTAATAATGACCCCAATAATGGTGATATGGTAGAATATAAATCTTTTTCATTATCACCTAGCCAGGATAATTCATATATAACAAAGGAATTATTATCATCTTTTTACAATAAAGAAAGATTTTGGTTTTTAGATAATTCTAATTTTCATGCAATTGTTAATAATCATATTAACACTAAAGATATGCTTATTAGTTTTGTTAATGTAGGACAGAGACCTGTTTCTTTAATTGTTAAAAAATCTGATAATGTATCTGGTTTTAATATAACAGCACGTGAATATTTTGGTAATGGTAATGTTCCTGAATATATGCAAGATTATGATTATATATCTGATTATTTTATTGATGTTATTATAATAAATGGTGATTGGACAAACTATATTAATTTATCAATAGATCCTTATTATGCAAAGTATTTTAATAATAATGGTATAAAAATAAATAAGTTAGATGATTTCTTATCTGATAGTAGTGTAGATGTTATTGCAAGCATAACAGGATGTATAATACCTGATTTTATAGATAATAATGGTACAAATAGATTTATTGAAACATTAGTTAATAATCAATCACAGCAAACTGGTGTATTTATGACTATAAATAGAGATATGATAGATGATTATATAAATTCAGAATATAAAATTGATATGGTAGGTCATAGTCTAATAGATAGTAATAAATCTTCATTAAACTTTTTATCATACAATTCGCCTATTATGGAAGAGATAATTTTTAATACGCCGACTGATTTTTCTGTTGATGAAAATACAATAACTTATTCTGATAGTGATTTTAATAATACAATAAAGATATCATCAATACCGTATGAAAATGATGCTAGTCCGTTTTTTAATACATTTATAATACCTAAACCGATGCCTAATGCAACTGTATTTACATTAGAAGAATATAATAATTTAGTTAATAGTATAACAAAAAATACTTTAATTAAAACTTATGGTAGTGGCAATAGTCAATATTTAAAAGTCAGTGATATTAATAATACTGGATTATCACTAGAATTAACATTAACAAATCCTGACAAAAATAGTAATAATGCTGGTATATATAAGGCAATATTTGATAATCCAGACGAAATAAATAAAAAATTTTCTATTACTACTACTTATACATCATTAAATCAATTTGATATTATATATGTTAAAGGTACTAATAAGTATTTTGTTGTTAAAGATGTAACTATATCATCACCTACAATTGATATAGAAATATATGGAAGTGAAGATGATTTAATGCAAGATTTATCATCTAGTGATTATTATATAAAAGATTATGTTGATTATGTAAGTTATTCATTTACTGTTAATGAAATTGATAACAAAGAAGGATATATATGTGATGTATTAGCACATAAAAATTATATTCCTGATTTAAGAAATAACATATTAACATATATTATAAATCCTTCTTTAATAAAATTTGATGATATAAATAAAGTTATTGAAATATATAATGGAAATGATTTATATAAACAATTGGATAATGGTTCAATAGTAAATGGTGATTTTGCATATACAAATAATTCTTTATCTAGTCAAGTATATTTATCATTTACAAAATCAATAGGTGAATATGGATTAGATTGCTATAAAGCAAAAGAATACAGTGATATAAATCTTACTGCATTAGCAAGTTCTTTTGTATCATCATTTTATTGTTTAGATGGTTCTCAATGTAATAATGGAATATGTATACAAACAGGTATTGGTAATATTAAAGAATATATTCCTATTATACCAATGTCATTAAATAATCTTAAAACTAAATTTAAAATTAGTGCAGATGATAATAACAAAATTAATGTTAATTCATTATTAGTATGCGGTGATATTAATGAAAAACATTTAACAAGAGTAATAAGCAAAACTAAAAGTGTTAATAGTAATGGAATTGTTGAATATGAAATTTCTGTTAATGAGCCAATATTTATTGAAAAAATATCAGGTAATGATTATGTATGTAGATATTTACCAATAAATGATTTTGCTACTAATTTACAATTCACAAAATTAGAAGGATTTAAGATAACATCTTATCATATGCCTGGCGGTGAAAATCAACTTTGGAAAATATATGGTGTATTAGAAAATACTAATTTATCAGAAGTATTATCAGATAAAAATTTAATTGATTTTAGATATATAGTAGATACATTTGATGGTGGATTAGAACCGCAATGTGGGGCAAAATCAATTTTGTCTAGATTAGCGAAAAAAAGACAAACATGCTTAGCTTTACTTAATTTACCATCTATATCAAAATTTATGGCTTCTACTGATCCTATGTTTACTGACATGCCTGATATTGAAAATGGAAATCCGAAACCAGTATTAAAGGTAGAATATATAGCAAGTGGTGGCAATTTATCAATGGCACCTAGTTTCAAATTCACACTACCTGATGATGAAAATGGTGGTAAATATTGTGGATTTTTTACACCATTTTTAAAAATAAGAGAAAATAATAAGATAAAATATGTGCCGCCAGCTGCTGATGTTTCTAATAATTTTATAAGAAAATTCCAAAATGGTATTCCTTATGATATTGTGGCAGGACCTAAGCGTGGCGTATTATCAAATAATAAACTCGTAGGATTAGAATATGACTTCCTTAAATCAGATAGAGTATATTTAGAACAAATGGGCATAAATGCTATTATCAATGATAGAAATTATGGTATAATGATTTATGGTGATATGACATCGTATCAAAAAATGTTAGATCCATTAAATTATTTGCATATAAGAGATTTGGGAATAACAATAGAAGATAGAATAGAAAAAATATTAAGTAACTATGTATTTGATAAAAATGATACGAGAATAAGACTAGAAATTAAAACATTAGTTGATAATTATTTAGAATCTGTTAAAAATAATGGTGGTATATATGATTATATAACTATAATGAATGATAAAAATAATACAACAGATGTGATAAAAAATGCTATTGGAATAATTGATGTTATTATTGAACCATATTATGGTATGAATAAGCTAATTAATAGAATACAAATAGTATCGCCAGGACAAATTGCAAGTGGTGGATTTTATACATTTACATAAAAATTTATATATATAAAAAAACAATAATATTATGGCAGGTTTACCTCATTATAAAAATTCAAAAGCAGCTGTTAATAACTGGGAACCAGTTTATTATGCAAATTTTGAAGTTATGATAACACCCCCAGCGGGCATTTCTGATTGGGATTTAGTTATGGAAAATATTATTAGCGTCGGGGGAATAGATTTAACAAAAGGATTTCCAACACCCAAATACCAAAAATATAAGAATTACCCTAGAGCATTTGTGGGTGGTGCAATTACAGATCCTACACAAGAAATTGAATTATCTTTTGAAGTTAATTTAAATGATGCTAATTCAATGTATGTATATAAAGCAATACGGCAATGGTGTAATTTAGCATATGATCCTTTGACAGGTAAAATGGGATTAAAAAAGGAATATAGCGGCGGCCCTATGACAATTGTGCAATTTAATAGTAATGGTGATATATTCAGACAATTAACATTTCCTAATGTTATTCCTGGCAGTATGGTAAAGGGGCCTGATGAATATGATTGGTCGTCAGAAGATATTTTTAGAGTTGAAGAATGGAAATTAATAGCAACATATTGGGACGAAACAATATTATAATAATTGACATTTGTGTTAAAATAAAATAATAATTATGGAAAATAAAGAAATTGAAGCCCAAAAAATAATAGAAGGGCTAGAAAATAATGATTTGGGTAATATAAAAGATATTGCTCCAATAAATAATATTAATTTAGATAAAGATAATGTGGGGTGGAAGCCAATATCATTAGAATTATTACCCACACAAGGTCTTTATTATCCTGATGGTACTAAAATAGCAATAAGAGCGGCTACATTCGGGGAAATTAGACATTGGTCAATGATAGATGATAATGATCCTATATCTATTGAAGATAGTTTAAATTATATAATAGAAAGATGTGTACAGATAATAATACCTGGCAAAAAAGCAACATATAGAGATTTAAAGGAGATAGATAGATTTTATTTAGTTATTGCAATACGGGAAATTACTTTTAAAGAAGGCGAAAATGATTTAATAATTGAATATGCTAAAAATGATGGTAATATAGAAAAAATAAAAGTTCAAAAAGAAATAATTAATTATTTTAATCCACCTGATAAATTAATGAAATTTTATTCACATAAAGATAAATGTTTCGTATTTAATACATCTAGTGGTATTATATTAAAGTTATATATACCCAGTTTAGGTGTTGTTGAATTTTTAAAGAATTATAATATTGAAATGCAACAAAATGGTAAAAAAATAGATGAAATATTTCAACGATATTCTTTATTTTTATTTGATGATTGGCGTAAACTAGATAGGACAACGTATAATAATATGTTACAAGAATCATATTCATGGGATTTAGAAATAATATCAATTTTATCTAATGTTGTTGATTTATTAAAAGATAGTGTTAGCACTATGATAAAAGCAAATGTTCCTGGCGAAGGGGAGGTCGCCATTCCATTATCCTTTCAAGGAGGGATTAAATCCATTTTCATTGTTTCAGATATCTTGGACAAGCTTAAATAATTATGAGTTTACATTAATAAATAGATTACATATCCAGCCATCTGAAATTGATAAGATGGAATTTTTTAGAATACAATATATAATTGATAATATAATAAATATGGATAACGAAGCTGAAAAACAAAGAAAAAAAGAAGAGATAGAATACAAAAAAGGGAATGAAAAATATCAAAAAATGTTTAAATCTAATAATTTTTCTATAGATAAATTATCAAAATATAAATATTAGCAATATGAAAGATCCCGCCATCACACTAGAAAATATACTTAATGTAGTTATTAGAACTGAAAATATTATATCTAATATTAATAACAAACTTGATGATAAAACAAAGGATGATTCTAATAATAATAATAATGTGTTAATTGGTGGTAATATAATAAAAAATAGCAAAAATGTAAATCAAGAAAAAATAATTTCAAAATTAGATACAATAATATCAATATTAAAAGATAAAAAAGAAACAACTAATAATGTAGTCAATAATAAGTCTTCATCATTAAAAGATATGGGTAGTGCTACAATTTTATTATCAAATGGATTATTAAAATTTAGTATTATACCTAAAAGTGTTAAAACTGATTACATTAATTTTGTAAGTAGATTATTTGATATTTTTGATAAAAAACATACTAATATAGATAAAAATGTCAAAAATTTTCAAACAATGAGCAATGCAATATCTGTGATGACTAGTACATTAGTTAAATTATCAAAAAATATACTGTTTATATTACCGTTTGAAAAATTATTAATTAAAGTAATTGGTGATTTTGAAAATGTTTTTTTAAAATTAGGCAATGCACAAAAAAATATAAAGCAAGGTAACATATCATTAAATTTAATAAGTGGTTCAATAAAGAATTTTGCTATATCTATATCATTATTAGGTATTACTTTTGCAGGCATTGGTGCATTATTTGGTGGGGGTGGTATTGCTGTTACTGTTACTGGTATTGCTATTGGAATGATAGGCATAGCAAGTGCTATTATGATATTTAGTGATAAAAAAGTAAAAGAAGGCATAAAAACATTTAATAATGTAGGCAAAGGGTTTATTATACTAGCTGGTGGCATATCATTAATGGCATTAACATTTGTATCTATATCAGCATTATTTGGTGCAAATAATGCGGCAGTTGGTGTACTTGCGATGACAAGTAGTTTATTAGCTATTGGTGGTGTATTTGCATTTTTTGGTGTGCTAAATCAAACAGGTGTTATGAAGAGGGGTGTTAATGCAATAAAAGATATAGGAGTTGGTTTTTTAATGTTAGCTGGTGGTATATCATTAATGGCATTATCATTTGCGTTATCTTCAAAATTACTGGGTATAAAACCATTAGCATTAGGTGGCGCAATAGCTGTTGCAATGATAGGCGTTGGCGTATCATTTATGGTGATGGGAAAAATGAGCTCACAAATATTATTAGGTTCATTATCTGTTGCTGTTATTGGCATGGGATTAGTAGTATTAAGTATAGGTATTAAAAAGATGTTTGATAATATTCAAGATAAAAGTTGGGAAGACATAGGTAAGATAGGTACTTTTTTATTAGGTCTCAGTGCGGCTTTTGTAGGATTGTCATATGTGTCCCCATTTATTGCTATCAGTAGTGGTGTAGTATTATTAATGGGAGCATCATTAATATCACTTAGTGCTGGTATAAAAAAATTTAATGAAAATAAAGCATTAGATTTTGATACAAATAAATTCAAAGAATTAACAAAAGGACTTGCTGATGGCTTCGGTATAATAGGATTAAATCCAATTTTAATGAAGTCAATAAGAGCAGTGGGTATGATTGGTAGGACATTATCAAAATTAGCAAGTGGGGTAGGTGCATGGGCAAAATTACAAAATATTCAGTTAATAACAGGATATGATAAAGATGGTAATCCAATTTATGGTGGACATGTTGATATAGATATGGCAATGCAGAATATAATGACTTTTATTGGTGATGGTAAAAATAAAGGAATAATAGTACCTTTTAAAACTATATCAGAAATAGAAGATAAGAAAGAATTTATAAAAGGTATACGAATGACTAGAAAGATAGGTCGTTCATTATCATTATTAGCAAGTGGTGTCGGCAATTGGGCAAAATTACAAAATATTCCTATTATATCTGGATATGATAAGAATGGTAAACCTATATATGAAGGGCATGCTGATATAGATATGGCAATGCAAAATATAAATACATTTATTAGTGGGGGTGGGGGTTCAAAGAGTATTGTTGATGTATTTTCTGCTTTTGATATGGAACGTTCGGATAGAAAACAATTTAAAGCTGGTTTAAGAAGTGCTATGCTATTAGGAAAGTCATTATCTGATTTAGCAAAAGGAATTGGTGGATGGGCTAATTTACAAAATATACCACTTATTGATGGATATGATAAAAATGGTAAACCTATATATAAAGGTTCGGTAAATATTGATTTAGCAATATCACAATCAATAAGTGCTATAGAAAAATTAGCAACAGGGTTAATAGGCTTATCTGGGGGTAATATCATAGAAGATGTTAGTGGTATGACAAGGAAAGAAAGGCGAAGTGCTAAACGAGGTCAAAGAATTGCTAAAAATAATACAAGTTTAATTGGCAAGGCTGTTAATGCAATAGCACCAATAGGTGATATGTTAAGTGATTTTGCTGAAGGATTAAGTACATTTGCTAATATAGAAAACATAAAATTGGAAGATGGAAGTACTATAAGCATATCAAAGATAACACAAAATATTACTGGGTCAATATCAATGTTATCTAGTAATTTAATAAATATTGCTGGTGAGCCTGATGCAAAGGGGAAGTATCCAAAGACAAAAGCATTAGGTCGCATAACTAAAGTATTATCACCAATAGGTGAGATGGTATCAAATTATGCTGAAGGATTAAGCACATTTGCTAATTTATCTAATGTAAAAGTTAAAAAATTAGTTTTAAATCCTAAAACAGGTAGAGAAGAATGGGTTGATACAAATGAAAATATTGATATAAAAACAGTTACTAGTAGTTTAGCATCGTCAATATCTATTTTAGCAACAAACATATCAAAAATAAATATTGACAAAAAGAAGACTAAACATGTTATGGGGTTCTTATCAGAATTTAGTAAACAATTAGTTAAATTTAGTAACATAGCTACTCCGTTTGAAAAATTTGCTAATTCTTTTGATAAATTTTCAAATTCCATGAAATCATTTGCAATTAATTTTTCAAAATTATCACCAAATTCTATTAAAATGTATACTGAATTTACTAATGCAATGACTAATTTTAGTAAATTAGATATAAATAAAGTTAGTAATAATGTAGATATGTTATCAAAGATGTTTAATGGTAATGATACAGAGAAATCAAAAGTTACTAATATAGTAGAAAGTAAAAAAGCACGATCAATGATAGAGAAAATGAACAATCAAAGTACAGCAAAAGTACCAGTAGCTACTACTAAAACAGAAAAAGATAATAGAATTAATATATTATTAGAAGCTATATCAGAAATGAGTATGCAAATAGTATCATTACAAAATATATTGAGAACACAAACAATAGATGTTAATGTTACTCGTTTACCCGCAGAAACAAAATTTTAAAAAAAATTATATATGAAAAATAATGAATTATCGTTATTTGAATTTAATGAAAAAGATAATATAAATAAATTTATTAACATTAATAAAGATGTGTTTTTGTCTATTTTGAATAATTTAGAAGAAGTAAATAATATAGATAAAATAAAAAAAGAATTATTAGATATTATTCAAATAATAAAAAATCCAAATTCTGATAATTATGGGTTAATTAATATTACTAATAAAGGTGATATGATTAAATATAATACGAATATAATATTAAATGAAATTAATACTATTTTAAAATCTCAAACTATAGAACGTATTTATTATTATATAAAAAGATTAAAAAAGAGTATATTAGAAGTAAAAACAAATGGGATTAATGATATAAATTTAAATAATTGGAAAGAATATGATGATATAATAACAGATAGTTTATGGATATTACATAAAAGAGATAATTCTGGTTCGCATAATGCAAAATATTGGGGTAATTTTATTCCGCAAATACCAAATCAATTTTTAAGACGGTATACTAAACAAAATGAGTGGGTATTGGATCCATTTCTTGGAAGTGGAACAACATTAATTGAATGTAAACGACTAGGACGAAATGGAATAGGAATAGAGTTACAGACAGAAGTTGTTGAATTAGCTAAAACTAATATATCATTAGAAACAAATGTTTTCAATGTTAGAACTGAAATACTTAACGCAGATAGTACTAAATTAAATTTTAAGGATGAATTAAAAAAATTAAATATTTCATCAGTTCAATTTTTAATCTTACATCCTCCATATTGGGATATTATAAAATTTAGTGATAATCCTAATGAT
>CALMHN010000105.1 GCA_937863745.1 uncultured bacterium
CATATATTTATAAGTGGACATATATATATGATTGTTGAACCATGGAAAGAGACAAAAATGGATTATAGAAAGCTAGTTAGAGATGATAAATATAAACTATATTCAGAAGCATATTTCTTTGAAGAAGAAAGAGAATGCTAGCTATGCCTAAAATAACATTATTACATATTGCTGATGACAAAAATATTACTGGGTGTTTGATATCGCTTGTTGATTTACATTATAATCTCTTAGAATACAATGTTGATCATGATTTAGTACTTTATTTTACCAATTATAATATTGGAATGAAATATTGCGATTTTATTAGAAAAAGTATAAGTGATTCTGCAGTTCTCAATAATGCTCAAATAAAACATATTCAATCTCATAATACAGTAAACTCAGATATTATAATTGCTACCACTGAATGTCTAACATCATTATGTAATATAGATGGTACATATAGTGACTTTTCTTTTAAATTTGACTGTGATTTAATGATTTTCCTCGATACATTAGGTTTATGGATTGCCAGCATATATAATAAGTTATCTGAATTACAAGAATATATACAAAATATTAATACATTATTATTGTGTTCACCATTCAATTTTCAGTTCAATATTTTCTCAGATGTTAAAGAATATTATCATAAGTTTTCCAATCAAAGAATAAACTATTTAAAAAATAAATATATGAAACCTCGTTATCAGTCTATGTATACTGCACATAAGTATAAAAGTCTGAAAGATAACCAAATACAAACTACTGATGAGGCTGAATTTATTCCACATAACTATGCTGGTTATATTTATCATAGATGGTTTGAAAGAAAAGGTATGTTTGCTGAGAATATTGGTAAAATGATATATGAATTTGTATTATTGGATAAACCTGTTCAATATAAAGCAATTAATAAAACAATGAATGATGGTCTACATTATTACTTAAAATATTTAGATGTTGATGATTCTTTTGATCAATATTTAAGCAACATATCTTATTTTAAACGCAATATTGAAGATAGACTATTTATGAAGAGAGATGATCTATTATTAAAACTACTCAGGAATTAAATGTTTTTTTAACTAATATATGCAACAGATCTTGTCATTACTGTGATATTCCTAACATAAAAGATAAAAAGCACTGTGATTTTGACACATTAAAAAAATGGTTAAATATAACTTCTTCATATGTGGATGCATATGTATTCACTGGTGGAGAGCCTGGGTTATTACCATCAGAACACATGGACTATATCTTTAGCTTTTCTGATAAACAAATAGATATTAATACGAATGGTACATGGCTATACAAAAATGAGCATTATATACAAAAAGCAAAAAGAATTGTTTATCATCAATTAATAGAACTTCAATCTCAATATACACTAGATAAATATGAACAATATTCTAATATTTTTTACGCTTTTATGATACATCATGATAATATAAGCAAATTAGATAATTTCTTAGTTAATTTAATAAATATAGATATAAATAGAATTATCTTTTATTTCTATGATAATAAAAAGAATCAAGATGATAATAAAACTCTTTCACTTTCAGACATGCAAGAGATATATAATGTTATTGACAAGTATATGCCATCGCATTCAATATTAAAGTATATTAGATATATACTGACATATCCAAATCTAATACCATTATATAGAAATATATGTAATAAATATTGTATCTTTCCAGCAATAGATCTGGTTAATGAGACCATCAAGAACTGTCCAAATAGTTATAGCAATGCACCATATTTAGAATTAACTGAAAAAAATTTAAATCTACTTTTAGATAATAAACTATTCACATTTGAACATAAGAATCCTTTATGTGATACTTGTTTTAGTTTCTTATTTAAGTTTGATAAAATAACTGATTTATATTTAATGGGGTCTAAATAGATGTTATCACATAGATATGTGTTATTTCTAACTGAAAAATGTAATAAGGATTGTTTTTATTGTGATATAGGACAATTAGAGAATCAAAAGGAACCTGATCCATCTTTACTTTATCATTTTTTTCCTTTAATTAATGGAAAAGATGATATAGTTAAAAAGTTCACTCTTACTGGAGGAGAACCAGCGTTAGCTCCAGTTGAAATGTTGGATTACATTTTTGATACAGTATGCAAATGTCATATTGTACAGGTTAATACAAATGGTGAATTTTTTAGGAAGGGATATTTTGATAGATGGTATGAAAAAATACATTATATTGGCTATCATCCATCTATTGAAGTTGGAGATGATATAGATCCATATATTGTTGATAAAAAAATAACAATTTATCAACCTATTCACAGAAAAAGCTTAAAATATATAAAAGATATGTGCAAACGATATAAAGAAGTTAAATTCAATTTAATACCAATTCTAACTAAATATATGTTTGATAATTGGGAAGATTATATCTTAAGAAAGGAAGATTATGAATGGTTATTTAAAGAACTTCACGATCTAGATAATATAGAATATTCTACTTTGTTTGGTATATATTATGGATCTTTTTATGATAATAAAACTTTAAATATGCACAGGCAGATATGTGGTAATTCACATATACATCCAACATTGGATTTTGTTAATAAAGTAATAAGAAGATGTCCTATTAGTTATACATTCAATGATATTGTCCCACTTACAGATGAGAATTTTATAAAACTCATGAATTTTAATTTATTTAGAGATGCCTCTTATGATCAATCTTGCAGCATGTGCAATGATGTGTTAAGATATTATGCCAGCTATATACCAAATTTTGTAGAGAAAGCATTGAGTTCTTTTAATATTTGTAAAGATGATATATCTTTTCTAATATCAAAACTTATACAAAAAACACAGGAGATCAATAAACATGTATAATAATATAAGACAGTTTTTAGAAGAATCATTATCATCAAATATAAATACTAAAATTAATTTATTAAATCTCTTAACTAAAAAGATAGATAATAAAAAGAG
>CALMHN010000106.1 GCA_937863745.1 uncultured bacterium
GCTGATAAAGTTGATACTAACAATTTCTTTACAAAAAACTTTGTTGTTAAAACTGGCGGTACTATAGTATCAGAAGGACATGAAAGTTTTAGTTCTACTACACCTGGATTCTGGTTAGGTAAAGATACATCTGATAATAAATATAAATTCTTTGTTGGTGATATTAATAACTAGAAATATTTACAGTTTAACGGTGATAGCACATATTAGGCTGGTGATTTATTTGGACAGTTTGTAGGTGATGCATATTTATATAACACTGAATTTATTAAAGATACAGATAATGAAACTGGAGAGATAGTATATGATTAGCAGTTACAACAAATATATAGATTCCCTACAACTGGTCTTGAACTATTAAAAACGTTTGGTACTAGTACACAATATATATAGTCTTTACAAAATATATAGATACAACCATAGAATAAGTATTAGCCACAAACTGGTACTAGTGGTGTCTCTTAGTTTACAGTAAAGACAACTGAAAGTTAGCAGACTATAACGTCTGCTGCTAATACACCGTATTATAGAATTGAAGTACGTGTATATAAATATTTTCCATAGAACTATTTTAAAGGACAATCTGCTGGTGAAAAATATTATCAAACACTTATATTTGATTTTACAGATGTAATTCTATACGGTTAGTATACATAGAGTACTAACAAACTACAAATATCTTTTAGTAAATCTAACAGATCTGTTACTGTATAGTTATTAAATGAATCTAGTGCAACTATTAAAACTATTACTAAAAAATAGAAATCTGATATAACAAAAATAGATTATAGAACATTTTAGTAGATAAAAAAGACTGCAAATACAGTTGTAAATGGTATGTCGTATACATTTACTACACGTGATTCTGGTCATTAGTTAGTACAAATACAAGCTGATCCTGATTAGGAAGGAGAAATATTAAATTAGTTTAATAAGTCTACAGTTGTAAACAGTGTATATGGTATAGTTAAATAGCGTACGTTTGATGGTGTTGCTACTTAGGTATATTTAGCTGACGTATAGGAAAAGATATGGTGTGACGAAGAACTCGAATAGGGCATACCAATACAAATCAGAAAAGGTAAATTAGTTAAAGCTGTTAATCCGTTCAAAAAAGTATGGATAACATCTACTAATCCTGGCGTTATATTAGGATCTAAACGTGAAAATTAGGTATAGATAGCTTTAACTGGAAGTACTTATGTTAATTGTGTATAGGAACTAGATGATGAAATATGTCTTAGTGTAAATGGTAAATTAAAAGTTGCTACACTGTTTGATAAACTTATAGGTAAATATATAATAGGTAAAGTTATACAGAAAGAAGATAACAAATCACTTATCTTATTATATTGAGGAGTTTTTTAAATGACTACATCTAATGATATAATTACTATATATTCAAATACAAGTTTGAATCAATAGATACCAGCTAATACTAATATAAGTGGATAGTTAGTATATACATTCACTTCTGATAGTCAATACACATCAGGTACATTGTACGTTACTGTTGTTGATGCTGAAGGTGGAGTTAAAGTAGGGTTTAATAACCAAGAACTGTATACTTTATCTTATGATGATAATAAAACGTTTGTATATACAGTGAATTTACCTTATATACAAAAAGGTAGTAATACTATACATATATGGAGTTAGACTGGCGATGGATAGACTTTAAAATAGGTACAAGTAAAAGCTGGTGTTAAGACAAAAGTATTTCGTAAAGATAATATAAATAAGATTATAGATAAGTTACAGTAGTTGTATAATGAATACTCTTCAAAAACTAAAGAAGGTATTTAGGGATTACCATAGTTACCAAATAAAGTTGGTAAAAAAACTATAGCAGTTAAATCTAAAATAAATGAGATTAAAAATATAGTTACACAGAATTTTGGTGCTATAACATGTCATTACGATACATAGAAATATTTTAATGATGAATTACTAAATCAACTGTATGATAAAATAGCAAATTATTTACCTAATTAGTAGTGTTATATATGCGATTAGCATTCTCCGTGTAGTTGTAATAATACATGTGATGGTTATAATTGTACATGTAATTCAAGTTAGTATGGGCATAAAACATGTACGTGTAATAGTAAATGTCATGGATATAGTTCATGTACATGTGATTCATAGTTTTATTATTCAACATGTAGTTGTTATAATAAAGAATATGTTACTTGTGGATGTTACTTTGTACAGTACAACTTTAAACGTTGGTGTAAGTGTAATGGTAGTTGCCATATACATTCATCGTGTTCGTGTGATAATAGATGTGATGGGGATTCATGCGTATGTGAATCTACTTGTTATGAATATAGTTGTACTTGCCATAATGTATATTATAACTATACACCGTGTACTTGTAATAATA
>CALMHN010000107.1 GCA_937863745.1 uncultured bacterium
TATTATATATCAAATTATGATTCAAAACCCAAACTATAAAACCGTAACTACTTTGGTTAATATTCTTAAGAATATCATCTAATTTTTCTTTATAATTTAAATCTTTATTTCTTATTATATCATATATATTCCAAATATATTCAAAAATACTAGTATCTTTAGGTTGTTCTTTTTTATTTAAAAAATCAATATCCTTTTCTTTTATGGCAAATGAAAACACACCCATTCATCAATCACTCCTATTCTTTCTATTCCTAACTATTTTTATCTATTTTTCTTTATTTTCAATACATTCTATTTTACCATTTTTTTTAGATATTGTAAATCTAAACATATTTTCTAAAGAATCTTTAACTTCTGCTATACATCTGTTTTTACTATCACTAATATTAATAATTTCTATTGTATCATTATTATAACTTTTAACAATTTTCTTTATTAATGATGCATTTATTTTTCCTTTATTGTTAATATATATATTTAATGTTGACTCAATATAATCTTTTAAATCATATATTAATTTTATTTCATTTGCTGCGTGATAATCAGGAATAAATGTTTGATAACCATCTTCCTTCTTTTCACTAGGATTAGTTTCTGATATTCTTAAATCATTAAAATCTGGTAATTTAAATTTAACTTTATTTTCTTTATTTTCAATAATTTTATCACTAAGATTTTTATTAATATTTTTTTCATTTTTTTCAATATTTTCTATTTCATCTGAGTTATTATTTATATTTGAATCATCAATATCTTTAAGAGCATTTAATAAATCATTTAATTTAAGTTTTTCTTCATCACTTAAAGGTTCTTTTAGATATCCATCTTCACCTGTAATATTATCATAATAATATTTAACTAATTGTTGTATAGTCCATATATTAAATTTATTGTCATCTAGGGCAGTAAGTAACTCTATATATACAGGAACATCAATAGTATAATCTGTATTTAAATCCTCAATTCTTATATTAGTAATTAGTTGTTTATTTTTATAGATATTTTTATAATACAAATCAGATATAATTTTAGAGTATTCAATTAATTCTTTACCAATATCATCGATATCTAAATATTCTTTATTTTTTGAAGCTTCAATTATATTATTATACATTGTTTCAGCTTCTTCATTTAGATTAATCTCTTCACTTAAATCAACAGCATCTATTCCTAATTCTTTAAGCATCATATACCTACTTTTAAATAAAGTTTTATAAATAGCAGGATATGTATTAAATAATTCAGGAAACATATTATCATCAGCTATTTCTGGAAAATTACTATTATACTTATTAATCCATAGATTTGACTTAAGCACTCCAATTGATACACATCTATTAATAGATTCTGCATATGAAAGAAGCGTTATTATTAATTCACAGAATTGATTAACATTATCTAATTCACAAAGCTCCTCTTTATTAATAGATATAGGTTCAATAATTATTTTATACGTATGTTGTTGTACATTAGAATTTAATTTAAAATTAATTACGCTGAATTCAGTATTATCATATACTATCTTAAGAAATTGATTTATGAAAAATCTGAGTGCTTCAGATATATCTGTTTTGTAAAAATATTCCATTGTAGCAGATATTATTGACATTGATATATCAACAAATCTTTGTACTTCAATTTTATCAATAAACGCACCTAAATATTCTAAAATAGAATAATATTTAGTAAATGTTTGTGTAAAATAACTATTTAAAAATAATAAATCATCTAAATCTGAATTGAAATACATTCCAGTGTATACTAAATTAGCAACATCTAAATAGGCATTTTCAGAAATTCTTGCTAACATTTCATCATCAAAATTAAAATTTGTATTTAACGTAAAATCACTCATTATAATAGCCTCCTAATAGATGTCGAGAATAATAAATGAGTTGAAGAAAGTTTGCTCATCATCGATGACAACCGATCCTAAACTTCTACCTTCTTCTAAATCTGGGTGACCTCCCCCATTAAATACTTCAGATGCTATATTATATGCAGCAGAATTATCACCATCAAAAGATAACTTTCTCAACATTTTATTATAACATACTATATTTTTAGATATATCTACTAAATCTTTACTATTATTCCAATCAGCAATGTTAAACTTCCATTTATTTTCTTTATTAGCACCAATAAAATATTTTAAACTAGTTCTATATTTCCACAAGACTGATCTTCCACAATCAAATGGTGTATCAATAATTAATAATTTAAATGTAGTATTAGTTTTATCTTTAATAAATTTAATAGACATTTCAAATAGCGGAGTGTCTGGATTCAAATAACTGTTGACTAAGCGATCAATTTCTTTATTATATATATCTACTATTAAATTTAGCACTCTGTTTTGACCAAGTATATTGAAAAATAATAAAACGCTCTTTAAATTAATTTCTCTAAATTTCCAAAATTTATTGAATTCATCATATATCTGATCGAGTACAGAATGTTTAATTATTTTATTTGACAATTTGTTTTCTATTAACATATTATTTAAATTATTATATATTTCAGGTTCTTGCAATGCATAATTATCATTATCTATATTTTCTAAGTCATAAAGGATAGCCCTTATAGCTTTAAAGAATCGACTTAATGATTTACAATATTGACGCATTTTTTTATCAAATATATCTATATCTTTCACTGAATCAAAATAACTAGCCAACATAGTTTTTACTTCTGAATCTATATCTCCATAATTACCAAATATTTCTAAAAGTTTTAAATTATCTTTATAATTTTTATCATATCTATTATATAGAACATCTTTTAATATTTTTATACATATAATACCTGAACATAAACCATCAATATCACTATGCATATATATTGCTATTTTATCATAATTATAATTATCAAATATTGTAGTTAAATATTTATAAATAGTATCATAGTTTTCAACCATCATACTGCTATTACTTTTATAACTATAATTATTTAGTTCTTCTGAAATATGATGATCGATAAAGATAATATTATCATCTTCATAAAAATCAAAAGAGTTATCAAGTATTATATTTAAAGCTTCTTTATCTAAATTATCAGGACGATTGAATGAACTAAATTTAAATGATATATCAGGTATACTTTGTGTTTTACCAATTCGATTTAAATTAACACCAACAATATTATCTTTTTCATTATATAATATATTTTTTGAATTAATCATTTCCACTTAACCTCATGAATTTTTTAATAATTCTATACAAATTTCTATTTAACAATCGTTTTGCTTCATCGATTGTCACCATTCTAAATTTATCGACTTCAGGAAAATGCTCGCCAGTAGGAGTATGTTTAAAAAATGAAGTACAAACTAAAAGTTCGGTATCTAACGGTTTAGTGGCAATATATTCAAATAAAGCTAAATCTTTATTTTCTCGATATGGAAATACACCCTTTAAACTTAAATCACTTGGTTTAAGTATAATACTAGTTTCTTCTTTCAATTCTCTAACTGCAGATTCAGTTAAACTTTCACCACTATTTCTTAATCCTTTAGGAATACTCCACCATGGAGTCAATGTAGCATGACAGATTAGAAATTTATCACCGTAACGATATAATACACCACACGTAGTGTTCTTAGACAATATAATCACCACCTATTCGGTGTGTTATAAACGTTCTAACTTCTTAAAGTTAATTTATATAATAATATGATTATTATTAGTTATTTCAAAGGAGAGTTAATTGACTTGTACTTAGGAATTGATCCAGGAATCAAAGGTGCTATTACAATTTTAAATTACGATGGTTCATATAAAGAAACTGTTGCTATGCCAATGGAATTACTTAATGATAATACTGCATATAAACAATGGTATGATGTAAATGCTATAATATCATTATTTGAAAAATATAAAGATTCTACCGTAGCTTTAGAATATCAACGACCAATTATCAATAGATATGGACAAAAAACTTCAGCTGGTGGTCAAGGTGCTGTTGCCATATTTAGAACTGGTAGAGGTTTTGGTTTATTAGAAGGATTAGTGAGAGTATATTTTAATAAGTATTATATTATTGACCCAAATAAGTGGCAAAATTTTTTAGTTAATAAATATCTTACTA
>CALMHN010000108.1 GCA_937863745.1 uncultured bacterium
ATAAATATTCTGCTAAATGGGGAATATCACCAAATACAATTAAAGCCATGATGTCTCAAGAAAGTGCTGGTAATAATGATAATCTAATGAACATTTTATTTGCTTCATGGGAAGATTTTCCAATTACTTGTCATAACTTTGAAACAGGTTCTGATGATACTATTGTTTTAACAAATAGTCCTAGCAACTATGCAAATAAAAATTACACATGTATTGAAAAAGAAGATCTTAAAAATCCGATTACTAATATATTTGTTGGATCATTTATATTAGCTTATACAAGTAAATATGAAAACGGACATATTGGTGCTTCAATTCAAGCTTATAACTTTGGCGTTAATAATATGGCTCAAGTACTTGAATATACTGCCAGCAAAACTGGTGTTTCTGTGAATGATATTTTGGCTGATCAAACAAACTTATCATTTATGAACTATACAAGAATAATTAATGTAGGTGATCCTGATTATTTAATACATGTTCTTGCTCATACCACTGGTGATGAGGTATTAACTTTCCAAACGGAAGAAGAAGATAATGATTCAGTGCAAATACTTCCTAAACAAAAATAACTCATTTAGAGTTATTTTTTTATTAATCTATCCATTTCCAATTATCTACTTCAGGTAATTCTTTACCTGTTTCTCTAATCATTTTATTATGTCTATCAAGAGAGTCAATACATGATTGTTTTAGTTCTTTATTTGTAGAATTAAGTAAGTCTAACGCATCAATTACTAGATGATATCTATCAATTGAATTAATAACACGCATATCAAATGGTGTTGTTATTGTTCCCTCTTCTTCATATCCATGAATTATATCAAAACGATGTTTACGACGATATATTAATTCTTCGATAACGTTTGTATAACCATGGAAGTTGAAAATTATAGGTTTATCAACAGTAAATAATTCATTAAATTTTTCTTCTTCAATATTCTCTAATTTTAATAAATCAATTAAATTAACAACACGTACTTTAATACCATTTTTACGTAATATAGAAGTTGCCGCTAATACTTCAAGAGTTGGTGTATCTCCAGCACATCCAAGAACTATATCTGGATTTTCATCACTGGCAAATTTAAATATACCTATTCCATCTTCACATTGTTTTACTGTATCTTCATAATCTAACCATTGTGGTCTTGGATGTTTTGATGCAATAATTGTATTTATTTGATTAGTAGTTTTTAAACATTTATCTACTGTATATATTAATGAATTGGAATCATATGGCAAATAGACATTTACCATATCTCTTTTCTTATTTAGTATATGATTTATAAATCCTGGGTCTTGATGAGTGTATCCATTGTGGTCTTGTTGCCAAATATGGGAAGTTGCTATTATATTAAGTGATGAAACTGTTTTTCTCCATGTTAAATCTCTACTTATTTTAACCCATTTAGCAAATTGCCCAACCATTGAGTCAACAACACGTAAGAAGGCTTCATATGAAACAAACATTCCATGTCTACCAGTTAATAAATAACCTTCTAAGGCACCTTCACATACATGTTCTGAAAGATATGAATCCATGATTCTTCCATATGTACTCATATGCTCATCTTGTTCTTTAATTGGTAACATCCATTGTCTATTCGTGGCATCAAATGCATAATTCAAACGATTAGACATTGCTTCATCTGGTCCATATAATCTAAAGTTATGATTACTTTCGTTAAGTATAAATACTTCTTTTAAATATTTACCTAACTCTGTCATATCTTGGGCTTCAATATTTCCATGATGGGTATCCAACATAAATTTTTGGATATCAGGTAGCCTTAATTCTTGTCTTAATAATCCTCCGTTTGATACGGGATTTGCGCTTAATCTTTGATTACCCTTAGGTAAAAATGAAATTATATCTTCTTTTATTGAACCATCTTCATTAAATAAATTTTCTGGATGGTATTTTTTTAACCAGGTAGATAATTTTTGTAAATTATCTTCATTTGACTCATCTACTTGTAAAGGAATCTGATGAGCTTTAAATGATCCCTCAACTTCTTTAGGACCTGTCCAACCTTTAGGTGTTCTTAATATTATCATTGGCCATTTTATAGTTTCAATAGTATTTTGAGACTTTGATTCTTCTTTTATTTTATTTATCTTTGAAATTGCATAATCCATGGCAACTGCCATTTGTTCTTGCATTTCAGATATATCAGATCCTTCAACAAAAACTGGATCCCAACCATATCCTTTAAATAAGGAATTTAACTCGATATGACTTATTCTTCCTAAAACTGTAGGATTAGAAATCTTAAAACCATTTAAATGCAAAATTGGTAAAACTGTACCATCTGTTCGTGGATTGATAAATTTATTTATATTCCAAGAAGTTGCAAGAGGCCCTGTTTCGGCTTCCCCATCACCAACAATAGTGGCACATATTAAGCTAGGATTATCAAGTACAGCGCCTAAAGCATGAGATAAGGAATATCCTAATTCTCCACCTTCATGAATTGATCCTGGAGTCTCAGGAGCTACATGTGATGATATACCACCGGGAAAGGAAAATTGTTTAAATAATTTTTTCAATCCTTCTTCATTTTTAGTTATAGTTGGATAAACTTCTGTATAAGTACCATCTAGATAAGCATTAGTAACAGCAGCTTGCCCACCATGGCCAGGTCCTACAATATACATCATATTTAGATTATATTTAGTTATTGCTCTATTTAAATGTTCAAAAATAAAGTTCTGTCCAGGAACGGTTCCCCAGTGTCCAACTAAACGAGGCTTTATATCTTCTAAAGTTAAGTCTTTCTTTAAAAGAGGATTATCAAGTAAATATAATTGACCAACTGCTAAATAATTTGTCAAATCAAAATATTTATTTAATTGTTCCAATTCTCCATTTGTTAAAGTACTCACATTTACCAACTTCCTATTCTTATAACATTATAACATAGAGAATAGTAAATAAATAAAAAAAATTAAGAGTTGACATCTTAATCTTCTTTGAAAAAATATTCCTGACTTTTAGCATCTAAGTCTAAATCAGCAAAATCTTTATTTTTATATTGAGGATATGCAGCACAGGCAATCATTGTTGCATTATCAGTACAATATTTTAATGGAGGAATTGATAATTCAACATTTTCTTTCTTACATAATTCTTCCATTTTTCCTCTTAGATATCCGTTAGCTGAAACTCCTCCAGCTACGATTACTTCCTTAATATCATTCTTATGTATATCAATAGCTATTTTAGTTTTACGAATTATTTCATCAATAGCTACCGTTTGAAATGAGGCAGCAAGATCATATTTTCTTATCTCATTTCCTCTTTGTTTTTCATTATGAGCAAGATTAATTACCGCACTTTTTAAACCAGAAAAAGAAAAATTCATTTCTTGATTGTTCATTGGAATTGGTAATTCATATGTAGGATTACCTTGTAATGCATATTTTTCAACATTTGGTCCTCCGGGATAAGGTAAGTCTAACACCCTAGCCACTTTATCATAGGATTCGCCTATAGCATCATCTAGCGTTGTACCAAGAACTTTAAATTGATAATCGCCTTCCATTAGAACTAGTTCAGTATGTCCTCCTGACACTACTAATGCAAGTAATGGAAATTCCATCTTCTTTACTAACATATTGGCATAGATATGTCCAGCAATATGGTGTGTTGCTATCAATGGTTTATTATAAACTAGCGATAAAGTCTTAGCAAACTCAACACCAACAATTAGACTTCCAAGTAATCCTGGAGCATAAGTAACAGCTATAGCATCAACATCTTCAATGCCCATATGTGCTTTTTTTAAAGTCTCTTCTAGTACCATCGTGATATTTTCTGTATGCATACGTGAAGCAATTTCAGGTACTACGCCACCATATAAAGCGTGGGTATCCATTTGCGTTAATACAGTAGTAGCTATTTCTTCATAACCATTTTTAACAATAGACATACTTGTCTCATCACAGCTTGATTCAATACCTAATATATAAACATCTTTATTCATTGTTCATTTTCCTTTCCATGATTATTGCATCTTCATTACCATAGTAATTTTTACGTATATTAATTTGTTTGAAAGCAAATTTTTTATATAGATTTAGAGCTTCATCATTTGATTTTCTAACTTCTAACATTATTCTTTCATATTCATCATTATCTAATAAATATTGCATTAATTTAGTTGCAATACCTTTTTTATGGTAGCCAAGTTTGGTAACAATATTTATAATATCCGTTACTTCAAAATGGTTTTCGATATGTAGGAATCCTAATATTACATTATTTTCTTCATATACATATATATGTGTATAATCTTGTTTAATTACATAATCTAAATTATATAATTGTTTAAAATTAGTATTAATTTGTAATCCTATTTCGTTAATTTGTTCTAGATCATTACTATTAGATTCTCTTATCATTTTCTTCTACTCCAATTAGCTTAATATAAATCGGATTAACTTTATGAGAAATTGTAGTTTCTTTAGTCCTAGAAAAATCAAATACTTTTTCTAAGTTTATAATATTATTAACAACTTCAATATTGTTTGCCTCTAAATATGACTTTAAATCAGCATTGGATAAGTAGAAATAATTATCGACTAATTTATTATCTTTTGTAAAGACTGCTCCATATGCGCCTTTTAAATCGTGCATAAGGACTAATTTGTTAGAATTGGTATTGTTACTCACAGCATACATTTCAAGGCTTGTAATCGTTCTAATTGGTATATTTAGAGTATATGCTAAAGTTTTAGCTATGGTAACACCTATTCTTACGCCTGTGAAAGATCCTGGACCATTTACAACAATAATATCGTTTAAATCATGAACCGATAAGTTAACATCATTCAATAACTTTTTTAACATTGGCATAGTATCATTTGAATGGCTTCTTTCAGAAGTTTTTTCTGATGATGAAAGAATAGTTCCATCTTTAAAAATAGCCAAGATAATATGTGAATCATGAGTATCAATAAATAAAGTATTCATATATGCACTTCCTAAACGACGTTATTATACCACAAAAAAATACCATGAAGGTATTTTATATTACATAATTAACAACATCCTCATATTTTTGACCATATGGTTTCAATATAAGAACTCTTGTGTCTTCATTAATTACCTTAAATTTTATATCAAGACGTTCATCAGGTAATTTATCTTTAATTAATTCGGACCATTCAACTATAGTTACAGCATTACTGGAAAAGTAATCATCAAATCCAATTGTTTGATCAGCATCATCAATACGATATGCATCTATGTGGTTCAATGGTAATTCTCCCGAATCGTATTCTTTAACAATGTTAAATGTTGGGCTAGTAATGTTTTCGTTCATTCCAAGTGATTTAGCAAACCCTTTTACAAAGACAGTTTTACCGCTTCCCAAATCTCCATCTAAACATATAACCATACCAGGGAATTTTTCTGATTCAATATTTTCAGCTAATTCCATAGTGTCCTCAACACTTCTTGATGTAAATTTATAATCCATTTCGTATCACCAAAATCATTATAACAATATTGTTTAAATTATATCAATAAAAATATAATAATAATTACAAGTTATTGATAAAAAATAAATAATTTTATGAACAAAAAAACATGCAACTCCTTATCTTCGCCTAAACTATTTTCAGCGTACTAGTGCTTAACTTCTCTGTTCGGGATGGGAAGAGGTGTGTCCACTAGGCTATCGTCACATGTTTAATATTTTAACAAATCATTTACAATATTTCATTAAATAAATAATTTTGCTTACTGCGTTATTATACCAAAAGATCTTATATATAATCAAGGAAAACATGCTAAAAATAAGCAAAAAAAAATAGCATGCAACTTCTTATTTTCGCCGAAACTATCGTCAGCGTACTAGTGCTTAACTTCTCTGTTCGGGATGGGAAGAGGTGTGTCCACTAGGCTATCGTCACATACTAAATTCTCTTTAATTTATTTATTAAATCAAATATTATAATTTTGTTCTTTAAAAACAAGATAATGTCTCATCAAATACATAAATAATATGATTAAATCCTCGAATTATTAGTACCAGTCAGCTCAAAATATCACTATTCTTCCACCTCTGGCCTATCAACCTTGTAGTCTACAAGGATTCTTACTAAATACTTATGGGAAAACTCATCTTGAAGAGGGCTTCCCGCTTAGATGCTCTCAGCGGTTATCCCTTCCCAACATAGCTACTCTGCGATGCCACTGGCGTGACAACAGATACACCATAGGTTGGTCCAACCCGGTCCTCTCGTACTAGGGTCAGCACTCCTCAATTTTCCTACGCCCGCAGCGGATAGAGACCGAACTGTCTCACGACGTTCTGAACCCAGCTCGCG
>CALMHN010000109.1 GCA_937863745.1 uncultured bacterium
ATGCTTTTCTTCATTTATATGATTAAAATTAATTACAAGTTTATGTCCTACCTTATGGTAAAAATATAATTAAAAACAGGCGTGAGTAGATTAATTAAATAAGATGGTTTTTAATTAAAAGAAAATGATTAGTTTTGGAGTAATTGCATGATTACTTTTTTTTGGAGGAAATATTGGGTAAGTTAAATGATAGTTATGAATTGTTAAAAGATAATGATAGTAATAAATTATATTTATTTGAATCAGGCAAGTTTTGTATTTTCCTTAATGATGATGCTAAATATATATCTAGTATTACTACTTTAAAGTTGATTTATATATCTTCTGATTGTTGCAAATGTGGATTTCCTAATAATGCAATTGACAAATATATGAATATATTTAATAATCTTAATTTAAATATTTCTATTGTTAAATCATTAAATTATGAAGATATTTACTATGATATAAAAGGATTACTTGATTGCAATTATCGTAATATGGAATATGATGAACTAATTATTTTGGTGAATAAAATAGATGGAGTAATTAATGGATGATTTAGTTGATAATAAAGTTAATGTTATAAAGATTAATAATGTTAATGAAACTTATTTATATAAAATATATTTAGAACTAATATCTTATACAGAAATGATTGCTTCGAAGTTTAATAATAATATTCAATTAAGAGATGATATTAGGCATACTACTTATGATGGTGTATCTAAGGTTATTTCTTCTTTTAGATATTATAGTAAGGATAAAAAAATATATGATTTAATTGGCATTGATGTTGATCTTAAGACTTTAAAAATTTTTATTAGGGTAGCATATATGAATAAAATTATAAGTGGTAAAAATTACCAGGCATGGTCAAGAAAAATAGAACTTGTTGGTTATGCTTTAGGGAAGAGGATAAATTCTGTCAAAGAGTATAACTAATGTTTATAATAAGAATTTATCTTTTATTAAACTAATTGAAGCTGAAAAAAGAGCTAGTATAGGTAAATCATATTATAATTATGTTATTAAATATGAAATGGATTTAGAGTCTAATATTTCTAATTTGTATCATAAGTTACTAAATGGTACTTATATAGTTGGATTATATCATACATTTACTATTTATGAACCTAAAGAAAGGATTATTAAATCACTTCCATATGAAGATAGAATTGTTCAACAGTGGATTGTACATGAGTTTTTAATACCATATTATTATCCTAGGTTTATTAGTAATACTTTTGCTTGTATTGATAATCGTGGTAATCTAAATGCAATTTATAAATTACAAAAATACATGAGATTGATTTATAAAAATAATCATGATTATTATGTTATTAAGGGTGACATTCATAAATTTTTTGATTCTATTGATGTTGGTATATTAAGAGAAATATTAATCAATGATATTAGAGATAAGAAATTAATGCTGTTACTTGATAATATACTTGGTGATTCCATTAAAGGTATTCCTATAGGAAATTACACATCTCAATATTTTGCTAATATATATTTAAATAAGTTTGATGTATATATTAAATATAATTTGTGTATTAAATATTATGTTAGATATATGGATGATTTTATTATATTAGTTAATTCAAAAAATGATGCTAAGGACATTCTAAACAGGATAAGATTATTTTTGAATGAAAATTTAAAACTCGAATTAAATAAAAAAACTAATTATTATCCTAATAAATATGGTGTTAATTTTTGTGGTTATATTATGTTTAATAATTATATTCTTTTACGTAAAAGGTTTAAGGTGAAACTTAAAAAAACTATTAATAAATGGAGATTCCTTAATAATTGTAATAAATTAGATATTAAGAAAATGGTTATGTCTTATAATGCGATATATGATCATATGAGATATGCTAATAGTTATAATTATTATTGTTGCATTATTAATAAGTTAATTAATTTTAATTTATATAAATATTTGGAGAATAAAGATGAATAATAAATGTTATTTAGCATATAATAAATTAAGAATTAAATATGTAAATACGATAATATTTATATATGATGGAGATTTTATTAGGGTATATGATGATGATGCCTTAATTATTAATTCTATAATGGGATATGAGTTGTGTATTCATGATTCTTATTTGTCTGTAGGATTTCCAGAAAAGTCTTACTCTAAAGTTGTAAATGAATTAATTCAATATGGTATATCTTATTATTCTTATAAATATAATGAATTATTTAAAAATAATAATTGCTATAGTAAATATTTGGATATTATAAAGGTTAAGTATGAATTAAATAAGAAAGTTGATAATATGGCAATTAAGATAAAGAAATTATATTATATAGATAATGATAATATTTCTTTAATAGACAATTATTTAGATCAATTATTTATTAAGTGAACTGATGTTCACTTTTTTTCTTCTTTATATGTTTGCATGATTAATATTGTTATGCTATAATCTAGTTACTGTGTTGCCTTTATTTCTTTTTTTAGAAAAGGAAGATTTAAATGAGTAAAATTAAAATATTTGGTATGGGTGGTCTTAACGAGAATGGTAAGAACACTTATGTTGTTGAAGTTGATGATAAGATATTTATTCTTGATTGTGGAATAAAATATGCATCAAGTAAAGAATATGGTATTGATTATATATTACCAAGTTATAATTATTTAGAAGAGAATAAGAAGAGAATAGTAGGAGTATTTTTAACTCATGCCCATCAAGAAAATATGGGTGGTGTTGAAGACTTATTAAATGCTATACCTAATTTAAAGGTATATTGCACTAAATATACAAAGAACTATTTAACATTAGAAGGTATCAATGAAAAAAATATTGTTGAAATAAAGGCACATAAGAAGATATCTTTTGGTGATGTATCAGTTTTTCCTATTAATGTATCTCATTCAGTTCCAGATGCTGTAATGTATGTTATTAATACGAAGGATGGAGCTGTTTGTTATACAGGAGATTTTATAATTGATCCTTCTATGAATGGCTCTTATGCAATGGATTTAGGCAAAATTGCTTATGTTGGAAAACAAAAAGTATTATGTTTATTATCTGAATCTAGTTATTCAGAAAGACCTGGACATACAAGTCCTAATCACAAATTAACTTCTTGGTTTAAGGATTCAATGAATCATGCTGAAGGTCGTTTGATTATTTCTGTATTACCAGTTCATTTGTATACTATTCAAGAAATATTTGATGCTGCTACTAATATGCATCGTAAGATTGTTATCATGGGTAAGAAATTACAAAATATTGTAAATATGGCTTCTAAAGAAGGATATTTAAATATAGGTAAAGGTATTCTTGGTGATTTAAGTGATTTAAATTCTGATAAAACTATTTTATTAGTATGTGATGATCGTAAACGTCCTTATCAAGCAGTTGCTAAAATTGTTGATGGTAATGATAAGTTTATAAGTTTAAAACCAACGGATACAGTTTTATTTGCTGAACCTAATTATGATAATGTTGAAAAAGTATTAGTTAAGATTCAAGATAATATAGCTCAAGCTGGTGCTGAGAGTTTAACTGTACCTAAGAATAAGACAATTCTTCATCATGCATCTCAAGAAGATTTAATGATTATGTTAAATTTGTTAAATCCTAAGTATTATATGCCGGTTAAGGGTGAGTATCGTACAATGGTTAACAATGCTAATCTTGCATCATCTTTAGGTATGGATAGTAAAAATATTATTCTAAAACAAAATGGTGATGTAGTAGAAATTAATGATGGTGTACTTAAAGAAAGTACTGAGCATTTATTTATTGATGATGTATTAATTGATGGTAAATCATCTGAAGATGTTGGTGAACTTGTTATTAAAGACCGTGAAATGCTTGCAGAAAATGGTATTCTATTAATAAGTGCATCTATTGATAAGCAAACTAAAGAAATCATTGTTGGACCTGAAGTTACTACTAGAGGATTTATTTATGTTAAAGACTCTGGAGAAATGATTGATGAAATAAAACGTATATCTAAAGATATTATTGAAAAG
>CALMHN010000110.1 GCA_937863745.1 uncultured bacterium
CTGGTGAATATATTTGGTTTAGTCCAAGTCCTACCTTGCTTATTCATTTCATCATATAGATATAAGACTCTCTTTCTTAGCTTTTTAGCCCAGTCCATCTTTATTTCTAGTGGAATGCCTAATTCAGCAAATACTTCAAGTGATCCAATTCCTCTTATTTTTGCAACTGTTTCATTGATTATATCTGCAATGATAGATGTTGCTGTAGCTGGATCTAATTGAGTATTTTCATTTATATCTTTAATATTTGAAGTGTCTATAGACTTATCTAATATAATATTAGTATATTTACGTCCTCTAATTTTAACTGTTTGTATACGTCCACTTAATCCAGAATTGCTTTGATTATCTTGTGTAGATTGATTATCTTGTTTTTGATTTTGATCATTTTGAGTATTAGTTTCTGATTGTGTTTGATTTTGACTGTTTGGATTACCTTGCGATAACTGACTAGATTGGGATGCTCCTCCATTACTTTGACCTGACGATTCATCATTATTTCCAAAACTATATTCTGTTATTTCTATATTATTGAGTATATCGTCAAGTATATCTCTATTTGTTATATTATCTATATCATATTTTTCATCATAAAAAGAAACTGTTTTAATTATTTGATTATCAAAACATGGATTCTTCTTAATAAGTGTACCATTTATAAAGTAATCCATAGCTATATTGACTATTTCATGAATGCGATCATCAGTCATTATAGCTCCCTTTTCTCTTACTTTTTGTGCAGCATAAGCAAGTAAAGATGGACCTGCAATAATATCTCTATTAAATATATGCATTATTTCATGCATATATATAAAACCTAAAAATAGAGCATGTTCATTAAAAAGTTTATATAGATATTTATCTGTGTCCATATGTTTATCTTTAAATAATTGCATTACAATTTCAATATTTCTTTCATTAATTAGAAAATGTGTATATGCATTAAGTTCAGGAAAAGAATATAGTTGTAATCTATTCTCTATCTCTTTTAAATCCTCTTTAAGTGCTTCAAATATAATATTATCATAGTTTACTTCAACATCATATAATTCAATCCTAGTTGGAACAACACAGAATAGAGATAAGATCAAAGAAAAGTTATTAGTAAATATTTTAGACAATGGTGATATTAATCTATTGATGAACGTCTGATTAAACTGTGCTTTTTCATGTGGTGTCATATTAATTTTTTCTATTTTTATATTATAACTATGTAACATATTCATTAAATCATCCATATCTATTTTACCTCCCATTATTCAATAATGATATCTCTCTGTCTGTATACAGACAGAGAGATATCTATTAATTATATATGATCTTACAGCAATGGTGTCTTCATTATCTTTAGAACATTAATATCAGAAATTAAATTTTCCATTAATTTCTGATATAGTTTAACCCTCTTGCTGATGTTCTTATTGTTTTCTTCTTTATTTTCTGCTCTAGACTGTAGTGCTTTGTAGAGCATCTTTAGTTCCAACATTACACCTACAACAAGATTATCATAACCAGTTTCGCTTGCACATCGCTTAACAAATTCTTCAAATTTCTTAAAGTGCTCTTCTTTATCCAAATACCTTAATATATTGGAGAACATAAACTGAGCAACTGCATCAGAACGATTACATTTATATTGTCCAGTTCTGACTTGCTCTTCAAAGTTAAACTGTTTTTGCATTATTATACTTTTTCGCAATGCGCTTGCTGCGCTATGACTGACCATGGATAACGCTAAGTTATATGCAACGTCTTCTATGTTCTCTTCACCATATTTCTGTATTTTGTTTTTGAGTAAAATGCTCAGTTGGGTCCACGCTCTGTATGTGGCAAATGGACCATCAGTAGTCTCTTGCTCTTCAATGTATTCTGGATTTGATTTCAAGAATCCAGCTATATACTTATCCAGTACAGCACCCATATTCTGATACCAATATTGAAAAGGCATATTTACGAAGAACCATTGAAATCTGTTTACTATTGCTGGATAAAATGTTTCAAAACCATCTTCAGGTGTATGGTTCATACTTCCCATCATAGCTACATTGTCATCCAACTTATAGCCATGTAAAGTCCTTTCAAGAACTAATTCAAAGAAATATGCTTGCTTCTCTCCACCAGTTAAGACCTGCATATCATCAAATAATATTAATACTGGTTTATTTGCAGTTTTAACTAAAGTATTAGCCTTATATATTATCTCTGGTTGAGACCAGAAACAGTACGTTTCTCCAGCTGATATTTTCTCCAGAGATAACACATTAGTTAAAGGTAATCCAGAAAAATATTCTAATGGTTTTGCACATGAAATATACAGTAATTCCATATTTAATTCTTTAGCTATTATTTTCGCATGCGCTGTTTTGGCTATACCTGGATTACCTACCAACACTGGTATGGGCATTGTTTCACCTTTTAATTGTAATAAAACGTTGTCCTTAACATCATCAATAACATCATTAATACCCCTCAACGTTCTGACTTCAGTCG
>CALMHN010000111.1 GCA_937863745.1 uncultured bacterium
AGACTAGGAAGGTGTTTGGCAGTATGAATTATACTCATAAACAAGACAATTTTTTCTTATTTTTCTTTGTTTATGTATGCTTGGGAGTATATTATATTCTTAATACATTAGCTATGCCTTTTATCTTTATTTGGAATGCATTGTCTAATGGTTTATATAATAGTGTAAATACAAAAGTTAATACAGGTGATTTAAGTGGTGCATATCTTAATGAGACAGAAGCTTCAGCTCTAAGTAAAAAAGATGAAGATGTTAGTGTTGCCCCAACTACAACTGTAAAAAAAGAAGTAAGAATTTCAACAAGTTTATTGGAGTCACGTGAAGCTTTAATAAATTCGATTGATGCCCAGAATGAAATAAGAAGCGATAGACCTTTAACATATAGATATGTTGCTTTAAATCCTGATGGTGAACAAGTTACAAACACTTTTATCGCATATTCTAAAGTAGAAGTTTATACTTTTCTTGAAAATGAAGGTTATAAAGTATTTAAAATAGAAAATAATAAATGGATTGAGAGAATGTATGGTGCTAATGCTTTTATTTCTCGTAAGATAAGCATGAAGAACATTGTTTTCTGGTTAGATCAGTTATCTACTTATTTGAAAGCTGGTATTCCTTTAACGGATGCTATGCGTATTTTAAGTAAACAAATGGGTAAGAATGATAATATTAAAAGAACATTTGATTCAGTTGTATATAATTTAACTTTAGGTGAAAGTTTTTCTAGTTCACTTGAAAAGCAAGGAGAAGCATTTCCTCCTTTATTAGTTAATATGATTAAATCAGCTGAGGCTACAGGAGATCTTGAGGGAACTCTTGATGATATGGCTAATTATTATCGTGAAACTGAAAATACTAGAAAAGAAATGATTAGTGCCTTAACTTATCCAGCGTTAGTATTAGTATTTGCAATTGGTGTTATTGTATTTATTTTGGTTTATTTAATTCCTCAGTTTATTAATATTTATAATACTGCTGGAGTTGCTTTAAATCCAATGACAACATTTATTATATCGATGTCTAATTTCTTAAGAGCTAATTTATTTTATATTATTGTTGTTATTGCGATTATTGTTACAACAATTACAGTTCTTTATAAGAATGTAAAAGCATTTAGATATTCTATGCAAGTAATGATGATGAAAATGCCTTTATTTGGCAAATTAATTATTTATAAAGAAATTACAATATTTACTAAGACATTTGCTTCTTTATTAAAGAATAATGTATTTATTACGGAGTCAATGGATATTCTTGGTAAAGTTACTTCTAATGAAGTTTATCGTGAAATTATGATTAATACAATAAATTGTATAGGTCGTGGTGAAAAAATTAGTTCATCATTTAAAGATAATTGGGCAATCCCTGAAGTTGCATATTATATGATGGTTACTGGTGAATCTACTGGTAAACTTGATGAGATGATGGAAAAAGTATCTGAATATTATTCTGAGCAACATAAAGTTATGGTTAATTCAATGAAGACATTGATTGAACCAATTCTTATTATATTCTTAGCAGTTGTTGTTGGTGGTATCATTATTTCAGTTATAGTTCCGATTTTCTCATTATATCAAAATATTCAATAGTAAAAGGAGAATGCAAGATGATGGTTATAATACTCGTATATCTATTTATATTAGGTATGGTTTTAGGTTCTTTCTATAATGTTGTGGCATCTAGATTACCTAAAAATGAATCAATCATCTCTCCCGGGTCTCACTGTGAAAATTGTAATCATAAATTAACCTGGTATGAATTAATACCAGTTTTTTCTTATATTTTTCAAGGTGGTAAATGTAGTAAATGTAAAATAAAATTATCTATATTATATCCATTATCAGAACTTGTTACAGGTATCTTGTTTGTTTTAAGCTATGTTATATTTGGTGCATCTTATCAAATGCTTATGTCATTGGTGGTTGTATCAGTTGTTGTAATTACTGTAATAAGTGATTTTAAGTATATGGTTATCTTGGATGAACCAATTATTATTGGTAGTATAATGATTTCTATATTGCTATTCTTTGATGGAGGATTAGTTTATCTTGGAAATAGTATGTTTCATGGTATTGTATTATTGGTTATCATGGTGCTTATTAAATTATTTGGTGATAAATTGTTTAAACGAGAATCTCTTGGTTGGGGAGATGTTAAATTATCTTTTCTTGCAGGTTTATTATTGGGTGTTAGATTAGGTGCTGTATATATATTTTTATCTTCTGTTATCGCTTTACCTTATGCAATATATATTACTTGTAGAAAAAAGGATAGTGTTGTTCCATTTGGACCTTTTTTAGCAATTAGTATGTTAATAATTTATTGGAATAGTTCATTTGTTTTTAAGATTTTAGGTTATTTATTAGGAGTGTAATATGAAAAAAGTTTGGTTTTTAATTATTTCTTTATTTTTATTTATAATGCCTGTAAGTGCTAGTCAGGTAAAAACAGTAAAGATTGATGCTTCTTTAAATGAAGATGGTTCTTTAGATGTTGTAGAAACTTGGACAGTTCCTATTCAATTAGGATCCTATTTTGAAAAAAACTTTTATAACGCAAGTAATTCAGAAATAAGCGATATTAAATTTATTGATATGAGAGGTAATAATATTACTGAGGTTAAGAACTTTAAAAAGTCTAAAGTTAATACTTGGTGTTATAAAGATAATGGTAGAAGTAAAGTTATTGAGATGGCTTTAGATGTATCGAGTGTTGGTACATATGTTATTAGTTATAAAGTAAGTAATGTTATTAATCATTACAGCGATGGTACCATTGGTTTGGATTGGACTTTTATTGGTATGAATACAAATATGAGTGTTGAAACCATTAATATTATGTTGACTAATAATAATTCGTTTACCGATTTAAATACCGCTTTATATGGTATTGGTAAAGATCTTCAATTGAATTTTGTTGATAATAAAATATCATTGAATGCTTACTCTTGGGATGGTATGTCTAATGTTAGATTATTAACTGTTTTTAATGGTTTTACCTTTAAACATTATAATAATCGTGATGAGACATTTACTGATTGGTATAATACCAATAAATCGCAAAATGTATATTTGAATTATATATTAAATCATGTATCCTATGTAACTATTAGTATTGTAATTGGCATTCTTATATTATTAGTTGTAATAATCATTATTAGTAAAATAATAAGTAGTAGAAGGACACATGATGAATATTATGGAGTTTCAACTGAAGGAAATAAAATGGTTTCTGAATATGAAACATGTAAATATTTTCAAGAGGTTCCATGCAATTATAATTTATATAAGATTGCTTATTTAGCTGGTTATTTTAAATTAGCTAATAATAAATCGGATTTGGTGGGAGCTTTAATCTTAAAATGGGTTTATGAAGGTAATATATCTTTATTTACTAAAGATGCTAGACCTTTTATGAGAATTAATTTACCTCAAACATCGTCTGAGGCTACATTAGATATTGATTTATATAATTTGTTAAAAGAATCTTCTAATAAAGGAATTATTGAAGGCAGTTTACTTGAAAGATATGCTACATCTCATTATATGAGGGTTATGTCTTGGTTTAATATGAGTGCTTCTAATGTTATTAATGATGAGATTCAAAGTGGGGGAATGACTCGTATTAATCATAAGCAATCTAAACTTCAAATTAATGCAAAGTTAGTTCAAGAGGCAGAAGAAATACAAGGATTAAAAAAGTATATGCTTAATTTTAATCAGGTTCCTAGAACGACTGAACTTACAGAGAACAAATATAAATATTTATTAATATGTTCTGAATTATTAGGTATTGGTGATATTGTTGGTAAAGAAATATTAAGAAAGACTCCTGAGAATATATTTGCTCAACAATTAGTACAATTAGAGTCTTTAAGATATATTTATAAGAATTTTTATTTAAAAGCTGATCAATTGTATAAAACTACAGTTACGGATCATAAATTGTCTAGTGTTTCTAATGATGAATTAGAAATAGATAGATTATTAAAACAAAATGGAAAGTGAGAATGATATAAATGGCTTCTACAATTGTACATATGGCTGTTGCAAGAGAAGTCATGAAACGCATTAATGTTGGAGATGGGAAGAGCTTTCTTTTAGGTTCTATCGCTCCAGATGTTGCTAAAAAAATTGGTGAACAAAAAGCTTATACTCATTTTATGAATATGGGTAGTGATTTACCTAATCTAGATTTATTTCTTGATAAATATTATGAGTATTTAGGTAATCCCTTTGAATTAGGCTATTTTATTCATTTAGTAACTGATTATGCTTGGTTTGATGACTTTATTGATGTCTTTTATCCCAATAGGGAAATAGAACATTATGATGATATGATTTATAATGATTATTCTAGTTTAAATAGAGAAGTAATGGATTATTACAATTTAAATTTATCATTTTTATATGAGGATCAATATTTACCGGTTTCACATATAAAAGAAGTTCCTACCGATGAAATACCTGAGGTTATTGATAAAGTTGGTTATATGGTTACTTATACGGCAAATTATCATAACCAAATAGGTATTAATCAAATAGTTAGATTTATAAATTATGCTGTGGATTATTGTTTAAATGAACTTAATAAGATAAATTATAAAATAAATTAAAGATATGCTAAATTAATAAATTAGGATATCTTTTTTTGTTATTATTAAATATTTATTTATAAAAGTAGTTGAGTTATTTAATAATTGTAATACAAATTGTCTTTTTTTGAACTTTGATTATTTAGTTATTTTAATGCTAAAGTGAAGTCAGAAAGGAGGTTTGAGGTTATGCATAACTTAGTCTATTTAATTGGACGTTTAACAGAAGATCCTAAGGTAAAAAAATATGGGGATGATAAAGATTATGCAACAATTAATTTAGCAGTACAAAGAAATTACAAGAATGAAGATGGTATTTATGAGACTGATTTCATTAGATGTGTTCTTTGGAATGCAATTGCTACAAGAACATGTGAGTTTTGTAAATGTGGTGATTTAGTTGGTGTTCGTGGTAGGTTACAAACTAGAAGTTATGAAGAAAATAAGGAAACTAAATATATTACCGAGGTTGTAGTAGAAAAAGTTTCATTTCTAGCAAGTAAGAAAGTTGCTGATACAGATGAAGAAGAATCAGATGAAGATGATCCTATTGTAGAAGAATAACTTTATATTTCATTTTCTCATTAAAGTATGATTTATTCATACTTTTAGTTATTATTAAAAATATATAAATTTTTAATAATTGATTAGTAAATAGACATGGCTTTTTCCATGTTTTTTAATTAATGATAAGTTATTCATGATATAATGCTTTAAGGATGTGATTTTATGGAAATTTTAAAGGCCATATTATTTGGTATTGTAGAGGGTGTAACGGAATGGTTACCAGTTTCTTCTACGGGACATATGATTTTATTAGATGAATTTATTAAGCTAAATGTAAGTGATGAATTTTATGAATTATTTTCAGTTGTTATTCAACTTGCTGCAATAATAGCCGTGATTGTATTTTATTTTAAAGATATATTTCCTTGGGGACCAAATAAGAGTAAGGAAGATACTAAAAAGATATTTAATTTATGGGGAAAAGTATTAGTTGCTTGTGTTCCTGCTGGTGTTATTGGTATCTTGTTTGATGATTTATTAGATAAGTATCTTTATAATGGTATTGTAGTTGCTTTAACACTTATTATTTATGGTGTAATATTTATTGTCATGGAAAATAAGGGATTTGGTGATAAACATACTAAGAGTATGGATGATATTACTTATAAACAAGCATTTGAGGTTGGTGCTTTTCAAGTTCTTGCCTTAATACCTGGTACTTCTAGATCTGGTGCTACCATTATTGGTGGATTAATATCAGGACTTGATCGTAAGACTATTGCTAATTTTACTTTTATTCTTGCTATTCCGGTTATGTTTGGTGCATCGCTTGTTAAACTACTTAAATATATTAAAAATGTGGGTCTTGCATTTACTTCAAGTGAACTTTCTATATTAATTGTTGGAAGTATCGTTGCTTTCGTTGTAAGTTTGTTTATAATTAAATTCTTAATTGGTTATGTTAGAAAACATGACTTTAAGGTATTTGGTTATTATCGTATTGTTTTAGGCATAATTGTGTTATTATATTTTGCAGTTAAATTATTAGCTTAAGGAGTAAATTATGAATAGAGAACAAATTGTTAAGTTAGTTAATGATGCAGAAGAAAATTTAGTTAATGAATTTAAGAATATTGATTCATTGGAAGATTTTTATAGTGATAAAGTATTAAAGGCTTTTCAAGATAATAAGGTAAGTGAAGGGTCATTTACAAGCACAACTGGTTATGGTTATAGTGATCTTGGACGTGAGACATTAGAAAATGTTTATAAATCTTTATTTAATTCAGAAGATGCAATCGTTAGAAATCAGTTTGTATCTGGTTCTCATGCTTTATCGGTAACTTTATTTGCTTTGCTTAGACCTGGAGATAAGCTACTTTCTATAAGTGGTTTACCATATGATACTTTACATGAGGTTATTGGTATAAATGATAATCCTTCAAGTCTTAAATCATTTGGTGTAAGTTATGATCAAATTGATTTGGTAAATGATGATTTTAATGATGAAGCAATAAAGGAATATTTATTCCTTAATAAAGTTAAAGTTATTGAAATACAAAGAAGTAAGGGATATTCTACAAGAAAGTCTATAAGTATTGATAAGATAGAACGTATTATTAAGTTAATTAAAAGTATAGATTTTAATATTATAGTTATGATAGATAATTGTTATTGTGAATTCTGTGAATATAAAAATCCTATTGAAGTTGGTGCAGATATTATTGTTGGTTCTTTAATTAAGAATCTTGGTGGTGGTATTGCTCCAAATGGTGCTTATGTAGTTGGCAAGCATGATTTAATTGAATTAGTTGGTGAAAGATTAACATTACCTGGTGAGGGAAGAGAAGTTGGTCCTACATTAGGTGTTAATAGGAGTTTATTTCAAGGTTTATTCTTAGCTCCATCAGTTGTGGCTTCATCATTAAAGACGGCTGTATTAACTTCTTATGTGCTTAATAAGTTGGGTTATAAGGTTAGTCCTGGATATGATGAGTATAGATGTGATATAGTCCAAAATATTGAATTTGGTAATAGTGATGATTTAATTCATTATGTTCAAGGTATTCAAGCAGGATCTCCAATTGATTCTAATGCATTACCTTTACCTTGGGATATGCCTGGATATAAAGATCAAGTTATCATGGCTGCAGGGTGCTTTACTCAAGGATCATCTATTGAACTTTCATGTGATGGACCAATTAGACCTCCTTTTATTGCTTATCAACAAGGTGGTTTAACTTATAGATATGGTAAATTAGGATTAATTAAAGCTATTGAATATTTAAAGAAGTAAAAGTGGAAATTCTGCTTTTATTTTTTTTATTATAATTGTAGTTATATAAGTTTTAATGATATCATTATAGTGAATATAGATAGTAGGAGTTTATTATGTTATTAAGATTATTCTTATCTAGAAAAAACACCAAAATATATTTGTTCATTGTTTTATTAGTATCTTTACTTTATTCTTTTTTAAATTATCTATCTAATTACTATATAAAACTTAATAATGAAAACTTTAAAGATTCTTATATTTATATATATGATTCTACTTCTGATGTGGATTTGTCTAATTATAAAGTTAAAGATGATTATACTGTTTATAAATATTCTAGTGTATTATTTAAAATAGATGATTCTCTTTCAAACAATTATTATTTATCTAGTAAAACGATTAAGTATTATCCTGTTACTAGTGATTATGTTATTGATGATAATATACCTTTTGATATAATTGAAGTAAATTCAAACTTATTTAATGATATTAATTTATCTACTGATAAAGGAACTTATATTACGTTATCTGATTGGTCTCTTGTTAATGATATTAGTAATAAATATGGTGATAAAATTTATGTTTTTAATACTAACAATTCTAATGAAAATGTTTTAATGATTACAATAGTCTTAAAGAAAATGATTAAAATTATGAAAGTAGTTGTAATCTTGTTGTTTATATTTATTTTTGTTGATTTAGTACTTGATGGTTTTAAAAAGGGAAAGATGTTTAGGATACTTGGAGCTAAGAAGTTTATGATTTATGAGCTTGTCTTTCTAGAGGCTTTGCTATTTACTTTTGAATTTTTAATTGTTTATTATTTATCAAGTTATATTTTAATTTTGATATAATTATTTAGAAAGTGTGATGTATATGAACAATGAATTATTAAAGCTAATTGATGTTAGTAAGACTTATAAGAAGGGGAATGTTGAGACTCAAGCGTTGAGACATTTTAATTATTCTTTTTCAGGGGGTAAATTATATGCCATAGTTGGTCATTCGGGATCCGGTAAATCAACTTTATTGCAAATATGTGGATTACTTAATAAAAAGAGTAATGGTAATTTATATATTTTTAATAATGATGTTGATAAGTTGAGTGATGATCAAAAGTGTTCTTATAGAAATTTAGGTATTGGTTTTATGTTTCAAGAGTTTTATTTGGATGATTATCTTTCTTCGATTGATAATGTAATGCTTCCTTACTACATAGGTTTTAAATCCAAAGATTATAAGGAAAAACAAGAAAAAATTAAAGTTATGTTTAATGAATTTGGGCTTAGTGGAAAAGAGTCAAGTAAACCAAGTGAATTATCTACAGGACAAAATGCAAGAGTATCTTTTATGCGTTCATTGGTTAATGATCCTGATTTAATCTTGGCTGATGAACCTACAGGAAATCTTGATAAAAATAATGAAGATATTATTTTTAAAATGCTTAGACATCAAGCTGATGAAGGTAAATGTGTAATTGTTGTATCCCATAGTGATGAGATAAAGAAGTATGCTGATACAGTAATAAGAATTGAAAATGGGGAAATAGTCAATGAATAATATATTAGGTAGATTTTTTATAAGAAAAACTT
>CALMHN010000112.1 GCA_937863745.1 uncultured bacterium
TTCAATTCATATGGTGTTTCTTCATCTTCAGAACTTGGAATATATTTAGCTGTTATCTCTATAGTCTTTTCATGTGAACGTATTATCCTATCATGTATATCTAATTCAGTTTTAAATAAAGAAGATAATGTATCTAATATCTCTTTAGTCGAATAAAAGTTAGGTAGATTCTTAGCACTATTCTTAATATAACCTAATACTCTATTTTGAACTTCTGTTCTAACATCCTTAATTTCTTCACATAGTTCAGCTAATTTATTTCTTTCTTCTATTATAGAATTAAGACTTTCTATAGATTTAGCATATTTGGAATTTTTCTCATCCACTTATCATACCCTCCAGTATTGTGGCTTTATACTAGCCTTACTACTAATGTTTGTCAAGATATTTTCTTTTTAAATATCAGCCCATTCATATCATATCTTTTAATTCATTTAATACATCTTTAAACAGATATAAGTATAATATATTGTTATTATATGTGTTAGCACATACAACTTTTACTGGAATATTTAACTCATACCACGTTAAAACATAAATATCATAATATGGTTTAGAGAATACTACACCTGCAAATATAGGATCTCTATTAAATTTATGTTTATATTTATTATATGCTTCATATAATTCATCCAAGAAAGATAGAAACTTAGAACCAACAGTTGGCCATATAGATCTCATATCCCAATCATTATGGAACTTGCACTCTATAATTATACCATATTTTTCAGGATTGGAAAAATAAATATCTCCAAACTCAAGACGTTCATTACCTGAAAATGGAGATCGTTTGCATTGATATTCATCAAGATTCAAACTTTCACATATGAGAGATGCTATCTTAGATTCAAAGTATTTACCTTTGGCCTTCTGCTTAGATGTCACTAAGAATCACCTTCAGCATGATTAATAAACATCTATTAGTATATTAGGTGGCAAATTCTCAAGTCTGGATATAACATTTTGTTCCAATGTCTCTGCTCTTTCTCTCAAATCTGCATTAAGTGGAATATCTCCAAATGGAGTTGTTATAGTCTGATATTTATTACGTATATTGCCACAAATTGTCATAATATGTGCTAGTGATAATACTAGAAAATCTATTTCAAATTCAGCTGGGATAGTAGCTAAATGCTCAGGATGTACTCTTTCATATTTAACTATAAAAGATGCTGGTGGTTCTCTATGTGGATATACTCTTATTATATTAGGGGGTATATACATAAATGTTCTTGCTGCCCCTGAGAATATCATTGCAGTTTCTGCTCGTTCTATTCCTTCAACATATGCAATAACTTCTTCTTCATTAGCTAATGTATATGTATAAGGATATCTATGCACCAAATAATCTGTTTCTTCATAATGCACAGCAACTACATTTAATATAGAGCATCCATCAGGATCAAATATATAATACATGTTTGATCCTGGTGATACCAAATACTGAGGAATATTAGGATTTACTGTAACCCAATTAACATTTGGAACATATTTGGAAAATTTTGGTAAAACAAACATTTTTATTTCCATCTCTATATCATTATCAGATAATTCTATACCAACATATGGAAAACCTAATTGCCTTTTTATATAATATAAGACTTTCTGCATTGAGAGCATCTTATTCTATACTCCTCCCCACATTTGATGTATCTTATCTATAAATAGCATTGTCTCTCCAAAGGATAATTTCTTTTGCTGATCTAATTTATTAAATTCATTAAAAACTGATAATGGCATTGAATTAATAATCTCATCAAAACACATCAACTTATAATTACGTTCAATTATGTCCCAATTATCTAACATCTTATGAGCTATATCAGTATCCATTAGTTCTATTATCTCTCTTAAAACTTTAATATTGTTAATTGGTTCTTTAATTTGATTTAAGAATGCAAATGTTTTCTTAAATCCATATCCTCTAATACCAGGCACATCATCACTCTTATCTCCAGCTATACATTTAACATAAATATAATTTTCTACTGGAAATGTTGGATCTATATCAACCTGTTTTTCAAATTTAGTATACCAATTAGTATGATCATAAAAGCATTTATTATTTTTTGAGTTTCTATAAAATATCTTAGTATTTTTAAACTTTAAAGTCTGAAACATATCAGTATCTCTTGAGTAAATTATATTAATATATTTATCATCGTTAAACTCTGTTTTTATTAAATAATGTGCTGCAAAATCACTTTCAAAATGTGATAAATTTATACTATAATTGTTATACATTTTCTTGGCTGCTTTATGTATTGCTTCAAAATTTTGTCTTATAACTTTTTTTACTGCATCTGTTTCTAATTCTGATACAGTATTCAACTTTGTAATTACTCTGTTTTTCTTATAATCACTATATATGCTTCTATGATATACAGAATCACCAGAATCAGATATATGAAACAAATTCATATTTATATTGTTTTTATGCATATATTTAAAATGAAAAAGTACAAAGTCTAACCATGACATAAATATATCTGTTATTGGTTGTTTCGAACCTCTATTTACATCTATAGCAGTCTGTACAGCTTCCTTTATAAATAACCCTGTCAAACAGTTCTTAAGATCTACAAATATATTAACTTGTTTGGAAGGATCTATAACAGAATCCAAATCAGACCAAGATGGGTAATATCCTATGAAAATCATTGTATGCTCAACTCCTTATCGTATTCTGGTACGTTGGTATATATCTATGTTAATGACATCTGAAAACTTAATACTAACTAGAGTGATAGCTATATTGGTGTTTTCATCATAAAAGATTGAAAGCGTAGGATCTGTTTTTGCAGGTATATTTAAAAAACAAGCATTATTTAATTTAAGTGAGTATGGTTCTGTAATAACTATACTACCTTCATAGGGAAGTGTAAATACAGTCATGGTTATGTTTTTGGCTGTATCTGTTAATAATGCAGATATGTTATCAGAAGATATATTGAATTCAATATTTTGGGTATTTACAACATCAGATATCTTCTTTATTTTCTTTAATATATAATCATCTAATTTATATGTTAAAAAGTAAGATTCTGGATTATATGATGTCATAAGCTGTTCATCATATCTATTAGTCAATATAGAATCTTGTGGAATTCTTATTTCTAATGTAGATGATTTATCGCTTAAATAATAGGATTTCTCATCTTTAGTTAATGTGACTTCTTCAGAATCAGAAAATACTGATAACATACTATTTGTCTTTTGTAAATTAGATAGTCTTAATTCATCAATATCAGCATTAAATATACTTGATAAATCAGCATCAATAACAAACAAACTATTATTGCTCTTTTGATGTATCTTTGCATTTTTAATATGAAGATCATCACAATAACCTTTAATGAATCCACACAATGAAATAAATTGTTTAAAATCTTCTTTGGAAAAGATCATTTATATCACACTCCTGTATATTATAATGATTAATTATATTTCTAAACTAATATATGGATCAACTTTATCATATTGTCCAAAATCTTTATCAATTTTATTTCGCACTACTTTAACGCTATTATAATTCAATCCAGTTAAATAATTATTATCATCTTTATCGTTGTCAGCTACAATTATTATATTGGGATAATTACATAGTGTCAAAGACTTTATCAATTTGTAGGTATTAGAAAATGTACTAGTAAGTGCAGCTGCAAAGATAGCATCATCAGGGATATCAATATATCTATGTATATAAACATTAAGTATATCAAATATACCTTCTGCTATTACAACTGTTTTATGCTGTCTGAATTTAAATATATCAATTGTATTATTAACAATAAAAGTATCATTACCATCTGCAAGGGAATAATTATAATATCTAAATAACTTATCATCATTCAATACTCTAAATATCATTTTCTTTTTGTAATAAGTTAAAAAACAAATACCCTTTTCAAAAACAATATCTTTTAACTTATTTTGAACTATATCAACATAAGTTTTATATGAGAGTATGTTATATTCTGGAAGAATAGTATCTACTCCAAGTCTCTGCTTAATGTATTCGTATATAAACTCTTCATATTGTTCATCATTTATATTAAAGGATAAATTGGAGATAGATGTAATACTTCTATCTGATGATACATTGTCATAATAGTCTTCAATATTAAGATCATCTTGTAAACCTATCTCTCTTATTAAATATGATAGATGTCCACCAGTACCACAGCGTACACATCTAAAGACAGGTTTATCTATAGCAATATATAGATGACCATGTGTGGTATCTTTTGAATCTCCACAAAATGGACATCTAAATATATGGTGCCTTGTATTTGATTTAATATAAGTTAATTTAGTTTTTAATATATCTTTTAATTGCATGATAATTTACCAATTTTTTGATTGAATAATATGCATTCATATATCATAGCTATAAAATGTGCTACCTTATCTATTACATTATTAAAGGTATTCATGTATCTATTCAAGACAATATAACTGGATAATGAAACATCCTTTTCATTAAGAATATATCTGATGACTTCTATTGGATTAACTTCTGAAGTATGCATTATATTTCTAATTTGAGTTATATTGTATTTAAGTTGGTCTATATTATTATTTTCTATTGTATTAAATACCAATTCTGCAAGGGTAGAAATTGATTCTATACCAGTAGAAAATGAAAACACATTATTTATACACATTGATTGGAGATTATTTATAACTGCTCTAAAATCAGGATAATAGTAGTCTACAAGATTTACAAGATCTTCTTCCTCATATGAGATATTTTCATTACTTAATATATATCTGATCTTATCAATCATGATACTCTTTGGAATACTAGTAAACTCAAATACAGCACATCTTGATTTCATAAAATCTGGTATCTTATTAGCATAATTTGCTGTAAATATAAATCTAGTGAGGTAATCTGCATTTATTTGATCATTCTCAATTGGATTTCTAATGATTAACCAAGCATCGTTAGTTAAATTATCACACTCATCCATAACAACTACTTTATATCTTGAAGAATATGGTGGCGTTTTCATAAATTCAATTACAATATCTCTCATACTTTGAATGCCTCTATCATCAGATGCATTCAAAAATAATCTATCATTGTCATTATTGGTAAAATGATTCATTAAGATCAATGCTAATGTTGTCTTACCAGTACCAGGTTTTCCAATAAACATACAATGAGGCATATTATCTTGCACAATAAAACTATTGACAGCAGTTTTGATTGTATTGTTCAATACAATATCATCTAACTGCTTTGGTCTATATTTAGCCACCCATAAATAATTCTGAATATCCATAATAATGATTTACCTCCCAACTAGATATTATTATATATCAATATTGCTATAATATTCCTTCATTGCTTCCTTTAGAATAATTCTATCACCACGTTCATATTCTTCAAGCCCAATTCTTGCATTAATCCATGGATCTTCTTGACGAACCATATCACTAAGCTCTTGAGGTTCTTTAACTCCATAAAATTCGCACACTGTATCAATTGTTTCCTTTTGTTCGTCTGTTAATGTATTAAATGATTCTATCATACCTGAATTTACTTCAAATTTTCCTTTAAGTAATTCATATAACTCTTCAACAACAGGTCCATTAGCCCATGCTT
>CALMHN010000113.1 GCA_937863745.1 uncultured bacterium
AGTCAGTATCGGTTTGATTGGGTTATTGGTGGTATTTCAACCAGAAATTAGAAATATTCTTGAACAAGTTGGTAGAACCCAATTACTTGGACGTCATAAAGTTTTAACTGTTGATGAAAGAGAAAAGGTTGTATTTGAAATAATGACTGCAATTGAGCATTTGAAGAATAATAAGACAGGTGCTTTAATTGTTATTGAAAGAGATATGTCATTACAAGAATATATTGCTCCTGCTATAAAATTATATGCAGATATTACTAGCCAATTACTAGAGGCTGCATTTTTACCACCAAATCCATTGCATGATGGTGGAGTTATTATTCAAGGAGATCGTATAACATGCGCAGGCGCTGTTTTTAAGACGTCAATGAATCCTAATGTTAATAAAAAGTTAGGTACTCGTCATAGAGCAGCATTAGGTGTAGCAGAGGAAACTGATGCTATTGCTTTAGTTGTGTCTGAAGAGACTGGTAGAATTTCTATAGCATGTGATAATTATTTACATTATAATTTAACACTTGAAGAATTTAGAACTATGTTATTAGAAGAGTTAAAACCTAAATCAGATGTATTCTATGCTGCTGATAATCAAGGTGAAATGGGGGATGATGAGGATGACTAAAATATTTGCACCAATTATTTGGTTATTTAAACTCATTTATAAGATATTGGATTTTCTTATAATTACACCATTTTCTAGATTATTTTATAAAGTTAGAGATTTATTTAGAAATAATAATAACAAATTTGAGAGTATTTTAAATAGACCAAATGTTTTAATATATTTTTCTTTAGTATGTGCGATAATAGTTTTTCTATTAGTAGATTCTAAAGTTATTAATTTAACAGAAAATGAAGCTGAAGTAATTTCAGGCCAAGCTATTAATGTAACTTATAATGATGAAGCATATGTTGTTGAGGGTATTCCTGATTCAGTTGATATTACTTTAATTGGTAATAAATCATCTATTTATTTAGCTACTCAGTTAGGAGATCACGAGGTTTCATTAGATTTAACTGGATATGGTCCAGGAACTTATAAAGTTAAACTTAAATATAATCATTCAGTAGAGTCTGTTAATTATAAACTTGATCCTTCTACAGTTACTGTTAAAATAAGTGAGAAGGTATCTGAAGTTCATGCTCTTTCATATGATTTATTGAATGAAAGTGATTTAAATAGTACATTAAGTGTTACAAATGTTCAATTAAGTTCAACGGAAGTTATTTGTAAATCTTCACAAGAGATTCTTGATAAGATTGCTACTGTAAAGGCTTTAATTGATGCTAATGATATTACTTTGTCTCAATCTGGTACTGAAACTTTAGATGATGTTGAATTAGTAGCTTATGATTCTAACGGAAATAAGTTAAGTAATGTAGAAATGGTTCCTTCTAAGGTAAGTGCTACAGTTACAATTGATTCTTATCACGCATCTAAGAATGTAAATATTAATGTTACAGGTGAGATGGCAAGTGGTAAGGCTATTAGTTCTATTTCAAGTTCAGTAAAGAGCGTTGAAGTATATGGTAGTAAGTCTGTGGTTGATGCTATTGATTCTATTGATGCTACAGTTTCTGTTGATGGTTTATCATCTAATACAACGACATCTGTTGAATTAGATAAACCAAGTGGTGTTAGATATATGGATAATACTAAAACTTCAGTATCTATCACGGTTGCTGATGAATCTCAAATAACGGTTACTGGTGTTGCAATTAATACTTCTAACTTGGCAAGTGGCTTGTCGGCGAGTGCATCTTCGAGTGCTGATCAAACTGTTGATGTTATTGTTAAAGGTGTTGCAGATGTTATTAATACAATAGATTCTAATGCAATTACGGCTAGTGTTGATTTATCCGGATTAGGAGTAGGTACACATACTGTTCCTGTTAAAGTAACGGTTAATGATGATCGTGTTAAAGTACAATCAACTAAGACTCAAATAACAGTTAAGATTGTTCAAAAGTAGTTCGTTATGAACTACTTTTTTATTTATCCTAAATATGTTATTATTTATATGATAGGGTGATGTGTGATGAAGAAAAATGGTTTCTCACTTGTAGAATTACTTGCAGTTTTAGTTATTTTAGGTTTATTATTGGTATTATTAGTTCCTGGATACTTACAAGTTTATTCAAGTATTAGAAGAACTACATTAAAAAATAAAATAAGTGAAATTAATACAGCTGCTTTAAAATATGGTAATCTTCGTAAAGATGATATTAAAGATTCTACTTGTATTAAAACAACTGTTGCTTATTTAATTCAAAATGGTTATTTAGTTTCTGAAGATAAAACAAAGGATGCTATATATAATCCTACTAATGGAGAACCTTTAGATGGTTATATATTTATTTGTTATTCTTCAAATGATTTGGACTTAGTTTCATATTATGCTACGGAATATAATACTAGTACGTATTATTATGCTGGAGATATAGTTTATACAGATGCTACTCATTTCGTATTATTTAAATGTAATATAGATACACCTGCAGGTGCTGCTGGTTCGACATTAACTAATACTTATTCTACGACGACATCTAAGTCGACAAGTGGTAATAATACTACAACTTCAACTACAACATTTGCTGATAGAAATTTAGGACAAAAATATTTCCAACAAATAACTTTCTAATATATAGGAGGATTTATGAATAAAACAATTATGGTTGTCCTTGATGGATTTGGCTATAGTGAAGAAGAAAATGGTAATGCTATTTTAAAAGCTAAAATGGATCATTTTAATGAATTATACGAGACATTCCCTCATTCTTTATTGGAAACTGCTGGTGAGAATGTTGATACTCCAGAGGATAAAACTATTGACTGTGAAGTTGCTCATTTAATCATGGGTGCTGGTAGAAGTGTTAAACAAGATATTACATTATGTAATGAGGTACTAGGTAGTACTTTAATTGAAAAGAATGAAAAATTAATCGATATAATAGAAAATTTATATAGAAATTCGGGAGCATTACATTTAATAGGCTTGGTAAGTGATGGTAAAGTTTATTCAGATATTAGATATATGAAGAACTTTATTGCTCATTTGAAGAACATGGGTCTTAAGAAACTATACTTTCATGCAATTACGGATGGTAGAGATGTTATGCCAAATTCAGCTAATCAATATTTAGATGATTTAATAGATGTTATGAATTTAAATGAATTAGGCAAAGTAGTATCAATATGTGGTAGAAGTTCAGCAATGGATAGAAGTGAAGATTATAAAAAGACAAAAGTATTTACGGATTTAATAATTAAAGGCAAAGGTGTTCCAATTAAGAATTTTCATTCCGCTATCGATACTTGTTATAAGAGAAATGTAACGGATGAAATCATTCCTCCAATTATTTTAGATGAGGATGGTACGATTAAACCTGGTGATGCTGTTATCTGGTTAAACTTTAGGGAAGATAGAGCAAGACAAACATTAAATGCATTAGCAAATAAAGAGTTTAGTGAATATAAGACAGGTATGCCTGATGATGTAAAAGTATTTTCTTTATTAAAAATAGAAGATATTGATGGTTTAGATTATTTAATTGATAAAGATTCTAATGAATATTCTGTTGGTAAATATTTTAGTGATTTAGGTTTAAAACAAGCAAGAATTTCTGAAGTAGATAAATTTGTTAACATTAGTTATTATTTTAATGGTTGTGAAGATAAAAAATTAAAGTATTGCGATAATTTTATAATACCTTCATATGAGAAAAAGGATATGATTAAGTTCCCTGCACTTAATCTTGATGGATTAACTGATAGAGTTATTAAGTGTTTGGAACATGATTATGACTTTATATTAGTTAATATAGAAAATCCAGATTTGTTTGGTCATACTGGTAATATGGATATTACAGTGGAGGCTTTAAAAGAAGTTGATAGATGTATTGGTAAAATATATGATGCTGTAAATGATAATTTTTATAAATTGATTATTACTTCTGATCATGGAAATGTTGAAGAAATGATTAATGAAGATGGTACACCAAATCGAGGACATACAAATAACTTAGTTCCATTTATAATTTGTGATAAGCATGTTAAGTTAAAAGATAAAGGTATTATTACCCAAATAGCACCAACGTTGCTTAAGTATATGAATATTGCTATACCTAAACAAATGGAAGATACAAAAGTATTATTTAAATTAGGTTTATAATAAAAAGGATGGTTAATATGGTTTTTAATAAGAGTATTTTAAGGGAAGCAGATATTAGAGGTATTTATCCTAATGAAGTAAATGGAAAGTTTGCTTATCGTTTAGGTCAAGTATTTGGTACCTTTATTATTAAGAATAAGCATCATTATTGTGTTGTTGGACATGATAATAGATTTGGTGGCCCTGATTTAACTAAAAATTTAATTGAGGGTTTAATATCAACTGGTGTTGATGTTGATTATATTGGTCTTGTCACAACACCAATGCTTAATTATGCATCAAGAAAACTAGGACAAGAATATGGTGCTATGGTAACAGCATCTCATAATCCACGTAATGATAATGGTTTTAAATTATTTGGTAAGGATTATATGCATTGCAATCATGATGAATTAAAAGTTATTTACGATAATTTATGTGATGAAAAATTTCATCCTAGTAAGGGTGATGGTTCAATAAATCATATTGATATTGATGGTTCATATGTTAAATATGTTGCAGGACTTACTAATCCTGGTAATAGGCATATGAATGTTGTAATTGATCCTGGTAATGGAACAACCGCTACGATCATTAAAAGAATTTATGATAGATTGCCTTATAATGTTAAATATATAAATGCTGATTCTAATCCTAATTTTCCTTTCCATCATCCAGATCCTAATGTTAAGGCTAATTTAGTAGATTTATGTAAAGAAGTTAAAAGAATGAATGCTGATATTGGTATTGCCTATGATGGTGATGGTGATCGTGTTGGTGTTGTGGATAACAAGGGTAGAGTAATTGATATGGATGTAATGATGGCAATCATGGCTCCAATTA
>CALMHN010000114.1 GCA_937863745.1 uncultured bacterium
TTGTGAACTCTCATTCAATTTGTTAAAATATTTTTTCATAATTTTTATTTTTTTTTTTAATATACAAACATAGTATCAAATTTCATAGTATTTTATAGCACTATGAAACTTGTTTGTAAGGATAATATCCTTTCGGGGTTATCCTTACTGGACTTACTACAAAGCCCTCTATCCCATTAGTCGTAAGACAGTTTGGGATTGCCTTTCGCATTATGTTTCCACTACCATTAATATCTGCATTGATACAAATAATTTTTGACATAACCAAATTTATTTTTATAATATAGATAAACTAATATTAGATGGTACTACATAATTTATTAATATCCATCTACTATCAATAGCATCATACATTAATGTAAATACTATTTTATCTAAATCAGTATTATTTAATATGCCCGATATTTTTAATATATCTTTTTGCACACCACCAATATTTGATGATAATAAATATTCACCATTCTGTGATATATTACCTTTATTTGTTATTATTATTATTTGCCCATCAACACCCGCTGACAATAAAACTTGCGGAGTATCTACTGCAGTTATATTATTCCAAAATAATTTTAAATTATTTTTTCCTAACGTAGGCGGCGTAGTAGACGGCACATTACCATTAACATTTAATATATCACTTTGATTAGTATCATCAATAGTATATGTATATATACCATTTAATATAAATAAATCAGACACTGATATGCCCGAATTAAATTTTGATGTCAATGTATTATTGCTAGCATCTTGTTTCCTTTGTATTACTAATTCATTATTAACTTGTAATTTGCTATTTATAATAGATAAATCATTAGGAGTATCAGCACCCACTTCTAATGTCTTTAATGTTATAAGTTTACCATTAAATTTACCAGAAGCCTCAGATATAAATATAACATTATCAACAGGATTATTATATTTTTTTATTAATAAATTACTTATTGTCAAAGTACCACCTTGTACAGATGGATCTATGTATTGTTCTAATTTATTAATTTCGTCGCATAATATTCTATAATTCTCATTTATTATAGGCAACGATGCAGCTGGCGACTGCTCAGCTAAAATTTGATAAATCGATATTGACATAATTTTATTGTTTTTTTTTATATATATAAATTTTTTTATAAATCATAATTTTTTACTAACTTTAACTAATTCTAATTGTAAAATTTGACTATCTTTATTGTTTTGAAATACTAACGCATCATCAACAAAATTCCATTTTCTCATATATTCATATATATCATATATGTTTTTATATATTCTTGAATTTGATGATTGTCTACCCCATCTTTTATATTTATTAGTAAATAAAGGTAATATATATGAATAATGATTCATATATATATCACTTATCTTATATTTATTTTCTACCATCTTGCGTTCTGGATCACATAACACCGACGTCTTATTATTTATAAAATATCTATCATCTATTTTATAAACAGCGGGCACATAATAATCATCTATAAACCAATATTTATCATTATAATAATATGTCTTTATTTGACAATATAATGTATTTATATCATTTTTTGTCATATCTCTAACTTCATTATATAATTCTTTGTAATCATAAAGCTCATCAGTATCTAAAGGCATTATATAATCACAATTATGATCTTTTATATCAGCAAGTCCTATATTACGTTTATTTATAATGAAATTTTTATCATCACTATTATATTTAACATATTTTATATTACACTGATATTTATTAATTAAATCATTAATAATATATTTATTGATAAAAGGTTCTTTGGTTTCATTTGCACCTTCAATTTGATGTATTATATTAATATAATCAATAATAGGATATAAACTATCTATAGACTTTTCTAATATTTCTAATCCATAATAAGTATTATATGAAGCACCAATTTTCATTAATGAATATTGTTTTTTAAATCGTTCTGTTATATTACTATTACTCCATAATTCATTTTGTAATATATTATCTATAATATTATACATGTCAATATCATTATCAAACTCATATATTAAATCACCATAATAATTTGTCAATGACTTTTCTGACACGACTATCTTATTATTATTTAATGCTTCAAATATACGTGCTTGTTCTTGTATATTACAATCATAATAATGTAAATTAAGAACTATCTTTGCCTGACTAATATAATTATTAAAAAGATCACTGCCCCACTCACTCCCATCTATAATATTTTTAAATAATAAATGATATCTTTTATAATTATTATCATTTGTTAATATTAACAATTTATATTTTTTATCTAACTTTAATAATATTTTATTTCTTTTTTCATTCAATGATCCATAAAAGATAATATCATATTTTATATTATCTTTTATTTGATAATTTAATTTATCACTATATAAAAGCGGTTTGAATTTTATATATTTATTTATATTACGTTCTTTTAAAAAATCTATATTATTAACATCATAATCCCATATCTCATCACACCATCTTAACTGATGTTTCACATGCACAGTATTATCTTTAACAAATTTAGTATTTGCATTATCATTCCACCAATTAGAACATCCACCATGCAACTGTTCTAATTGATAAATAACAATTTTTTTATGAGGGTATTGTTTTTTTATATCATCTATATTAAAATCTTTATTATTATATCCTAATATGATTAGATAATCATCATAATCACTATCATTGTCATATATATCTTCTACATATGTTTTTATGCAATCAAAAGTTTCATTATATACATTATATACCTTTATTTTTTCACTTTTTAGTGATTTTATATAATTATAATCATCAGTGAGCAAAGCATAATCACCTATATATTTTTTCTTTATTAAATCATTATATATAATATTATTATTTGTGTCTGCTAATATAGTTATCCACTCTTTATAATATGCTTTACACACATAATTATAATTTATATATCTATTATTTAATGTAAATTTTTTTAAATATTGATTAACATCATTAATGACTTTATTATATAATAAAATATTATTAGAAGGTACAAAAGGCACTCCAAAATATTCCATATATCCATTGAATCTTACAGTCTTATTATATCTAATATGACTATCTTGTATAACTACTATATCACCATGTGCTTTTTGTTTTATAAGTTTATATAATTCCTTATCAGTTTTGAAATCATTATAAGAAATATATATTATTTCACTATCATTAAAATATAAATTTATATTATTTTTTATATCTTTTGGTAATTTATCATTAGTTAAAATAACAAAAGATATAGCATCACTTTTATTATGTATATATATTTGAGAAGGCTGTTTTAATGAATATGTATTATCATTTATATTATTAACATTATTAGTGAGAGAAGATTTATAATTTTCTTTTATTAATTCAATATAAATATCGCTGTCTTTAATATCATATATATTATTAATATCATTATATCCTGCCGCTGCACATCTATATGTATACTCACAATGATATTTTAATGTTCTTATATCATCATTAAAATATCCTGTTTTATATAAAACTTCTTTTGTAAATGTCCACAATGCCCCTTGCGGGTCATAATCACCTAATTTACATTCTAGTATATTATCTTTAACCTTATATTCTTTATTTTTATATTTATAAAAATTGTGATCACAAAAAACTAAATGATAATATCCAGTTCTATATGATGTATTTGCATATAAGGTGTCCCAGCCTTCTTTTTTAAATATTAAATCATCATCGGCCATAAATCCATAGTCAAAATCTAAAAATTTAGCTACTCTCACTAGTGAGTTCTTTTGTCCCACAACACCTATATGATTATTTTTTATTATAATCTTATCAACACCATCTATGTCTAAATTATCTAAATATTCTAATGAACCATCAGTAGATCCATCATCTGCTACTACTAATATCCATTTATAATTCTTTTCTCTTGTTTTATTCCAGCTTTCTATTGTCTGTTTTAAATATTCTATTCTATTATAAGTAGTTATCATCATCAAAAAAGTACTATATATATGTTCTATTTCAATGACATTTTGTTTTTTGACAATATTTTCTGCTTTTGTTTTAATATTATTAGTGAGAGAGTGAGAGAGAGCGGGAGATCCAGCAATACTAATATCATACGATATATCCGTATCTTTAAATTTATCTTCTAATTGTTCATAAAAACCTGGCGTTATATTTTTTATCTTATCTTCTTTTATTAACTTATATATATATTTTTGTATTGCATCAAAATTATAAATATTATCTTCATAATTATAATTAAATACAAAATTATTATTAGATATATATCCATCATAATGAATATGCTCTTTGTCAATAAAAAAATCCATGCCCGCAATAGCAACACTTTTAGCACCATAATATATCATTTCATTGATAACATATAAACCAATTAAATTTGTGTTCTTTACATCTTTAATGCTAAATCTATTAAAAAATTTCCATTTACGAAAAATAATATTATTGAGATTATAATCTATATCAACATTTATATTTTTATAACATATAAACTTTAAATCAGTATTTATATACTGATTTAATTTTTCATAAAGCTCATATCGTCTAAACCTTTCATTTATATATAATATATCACATCGTGCACCATAATCAGATTTATATTTAACAGGAAACGCACCATTTGTTCTTATAACAACATCATAACTATCAATAATATCACCTAAATTTGTATCTAATAATCTAGGAGACGGGCCTACAATAATGACATTCTTATCTTTTATAAAATTTTGAAATAATATTTCATTATTAACATCAACCATTAAATATTTTTTTTTATTTGAAATAAGGAGCATATACTACAAGATAAGACATATCAGTAATCTTATTAACAGATAAATATGTTATCTCTGATAAATTTAATTCAGCCATATATAAATTTATGGGTTTAATTTTTTCTATTATTCTATGCTGACGAAATATCTCCTCCTCTGTCATATCTTCTTTTGATAAATTTATAACAGCATATATACGACCTATCCAATCAGCACGCAAGCCATATTTTTTCCATGTCTCACTATTCTTGTTTTTTCTAATAGTCCTTTTTATAAACAAAAAATTTCTAAAATTTTTAAACATATAATATTTTTTTACAAATCATCAAAATAACCAGAATATATACAATACCATTTACCAGCATTTTCTTTCGCATATTCTATTAAATGTTCTTTGGATAATGGATCACCATCTTTAATACCAAATGAATTTTTTTCATTTTTAGTACGATACACGCAACTAATATAAGTAGTCTTATCATAATAAAAACATCCTTCTATCAAATAAATACCCGTTTTTTTATCTTTATTCAAAAAACATATACCTATTTCATCTCTTAAATTAAAATCAGATATATATTCATATATACCTTCTTCTTTTTCTTCTTCATCAATATCATCTAAATCTATATTTGTAAATCTACGTATTAAATCACATATATTATAATATAAAAAATCATCTATAGAATCATCAAACATTTTCTTAAGTTGAGATGAATCTTTAACCAAATCACGTACATTAAAATCATCATATTCATTTTCTTCAATGTATATACGTTCCTTTTTTAAATCATAAAGTTCTTGTGATTTATAAGTATGTGATATTACAAATGGCTTTAATTTATGATAGTGCTTATTAACATATTCTGCATAAGCAGAAAGATTCGTAACTTCATAATATAACTTATATTTATCTATAATATCATCTACAACACTTCCTTTAAACGGATAAATATTAATATCTTCATTCAATCTATTAAAATAAATTTTCATAATTTTGTTTTTTTTTTATAAATCATCAAAATAACCAGAATACATAAATATATTATTATTATAAAAATTGCATGATTCCTTCCCATATTCTATTAAATGCTCTTTTGATAATAAATCGCCATCTTTAATACCAAAAGAATTATTCTCATTAGCAGTACTATAAACATAAAAATTACTATACTCACTACCATCACCATCAATCATATATAAAACATAATCACCAGTTCTTTTATCTTTATTTAAAAAATATAAATTAAAATTGTAAATTAATGATCTAGATATATATTCTCTGATAGCTGAATCTACTATTTCCTCATCTACATTTTTAAATTTAGAAAAATTTATTGCATTATATACTGATTCTATTAAATATTCATATATTGAATTCATAAATATATCTTTAATTTTATCTAATTTTTCTTCTGGCACAATACTAGAATGCCTAAAATATTCATTTATAATTATTCCTTCCTTTTCTAACTTAGCAATTATTGGTGATTTATAATTTATATTATAAAATATTTTTAAATCAGGATCCATATCCTTAATATACATTGGAGCACCTTCTACAATCTTTTTTACTTTACTATCAGATATATTATTTGCAATATCGCCCCAATCTAAATCATTTGATGATTGCTCATTTAATTTTTCAAATAATGTTTTCATAATATTACATTTTTTTTATTATATATAAATTTTTTTTAAATTAAATTCTTTCTCTGATGAATTTTTTGCAATCCATTGCATATTTTTTTGCAGTATTTTCAGAACAATCCATTATTTCCATTATGTCTTTAAATCTTTTGCCATCTATATACTTCAAAACAAATGCAGTCTTCATCCTATTATTATAATAATTATCTTCCATATTTGATAATATACTATATATATTATTTAATTTATCATCAATATCTTTATCTTTATCTTTATCATACTCACCATCATACATATTACTGTATTTATAGAATATATCTATATTATCACAATATATCTCAACATCATTTATAAAACGATAACATTCATTTACAAATATTTTATTAAAATATGATAAAAATTTGCCTTTATTACTATCATACTTATCTTTATTATCCAAAAATTTTATGATAGCATTATGATATACATCATCATATGATATATGTATATTTAAATGATATACTACTTTTTTGAAATATTTATATAACATATTATATAAATTTTCAAATATACTGCAATTATTGGTATCTAACCATATCTGTGCAGTTAATTCAATTGTATTCGCTACGTTATTCATATATTTATTTTTTTTAATTCTTTTTTATTGTTCTAATTTTTATCTTCTTTAAAAAGCAAATTAATTACTTCATCCGAAAACTCACCTATAATATCCATCATTGGATTAATTATGTATACCCATCCAAAATTTTGTATAGATTCTTTTATTTTACACAAATCTCTATAATCAGTACCAGTAGTTTCCTTTACCCAATTTAATATTTTTTTAAGCATATCATGTTTAAAAAAATAACTAACATAATACACGCCCCGATCCCCATCCATACAAATATTTTCTAATATATAATCTTTAAGATCATACATTAATTTTATCTTTAATTCATCATTATCAGCACCTTTTTGATAATGAGAGTAATAATAATTTTCTAATTCTTGTATTAATTCTTGCTTTTCCATTTTATATTACCACTGCCCTGTGGATTTATTTCGGTATCTGGCTCACCCACTAATTTTATACAAATATACAAAAAATTTTTGACATGACAAAATTTATTTTTATTTTATTTCAATTCCTTATGATGCGATTAACTGCTAAATTCTTTATATAACTGTTCAACTAGCCACCCATCCTCGCTCTCTAATATTAACTTTATCTCATTTTTATTACAGTTAAACAGAAATTTACTATATGCAAAGCAAGTATTACTAATTTTAACGCTACCTTGCAACATATCGTCGTCTTTTTTTAGTCTTTTATTATATTTTTTTACTAATTCATAGAAATACATTCTACCAATATACCTTAAAACTCCTTTTTCAATCTTGAATGCTACTACTTCGCTATAAATATCAGTATATTTTCTCATAATTTTTTTTACAAATATACAACATTTTTTTCGATTAACCAAATTTATTTTTATAAT
>CALMHN010000115.1 GCA_937863745.1 uncultured bacterium
ACGTTTCATACATATACTCTACTTTCATATAAATGATAGCATAAATCAACTATTAAGTCATTAAAAAAGCAAGAGAATTTTATCTCTTACTTAGTTCTTCTTCTAATAATTCTTTTAGTTTAACTGGATTGGCTTGTCCTTTAGTCTCTTTCATTATTTGACCAACGAAATAACCAAAGATATTAGTATGTCCTGATTTATAATCGTTTATTTGCTTCTCAGAAGCATCTAATACTTTATTAACAAGACTAGCTAATGTTGATTCATCACTTATTTGAACAATGCCTTCATCACTCATAACTTTACTTGGATCTTCATTACGATCAATACTCATAAAGAAAACATCCTTTGCTTGTTTAGAAGAAATACTTCCTTTACTAACAGCATCAGTTATTTGAAATAATCTTTCAGGTGTCAAATTAAATGTTACTATATCTAAATCATTTTTATATAAATAACCTAGTATTTGTCCATTTAACCAATTAGCCGAAACCTTAGCATCGATGCCAAGTTTAAGACAGCTCTCAAAATAATTTGAAAGATTAATATCTTTAATGATTATTCCTGCATCATAAGCCGATAATCCATATTGTTCCATATATTTATTTCTTCTTTCATATGGAAGTTCAGGAATCGACTTCTTAACACTTTCAATTAAACTTTCTGATAATTTGAATTTAGGAATATTTGGTTCAACAAAGTATTTATAATCAATAGCATCAACTTTTGAACGCATATGAATTGTAGTTCCAGTTGTCTCATCAAAACGTCTAGTCTCTTGTTCTACTTCGTTATAACGCCCGGCATCTTTTAATTCAGATTGTCTTTGAATTTCATAGTTAATTGCCTCCCTAACAGAGGAAAATGAGTTAACATTCTTAACTTCTACTTTAGTTCCTAAAGTATTTTCATTATCAGAAATAGATACGTTTACATCACATCTTATTTGACCTTTTTTAGAATCAGCATCTGATATTCCACAGTACTGATAAACTGCTCTTACATATTCAAGATAAGTAACTGCATCGTCAGCTGAATGCAATGATGGTGTTGTTACTAATTCAAGTAATGGTACTCCTGCACGATTATAATTTACGATTGACGTATCATAAAGGTGAGTTTGTTGAGCAGCATCTTCCTCAAGGTGTAAGTTATCAATTTCAACTCTAAAAGTAGAACCATCTTCTCTTTCAATATCAATATATCCTCCAGATCCAATTGGGTCTTCTGGTGGATTTTGAGTAATTTGATATCCTTTTGGTAAATCTGGATAATAATAGTTCTTTCTTTCAAAGTACATATACTCTGGTAATTTGCAATGAAGAACATTAGCCATCATGATAGCCATCTTCAAGCATTCTTTATTTAAAACTGGAAGTGTTCCAGGAAATGCCATATCAACTGGTCTTACATAGATATTTGGTTCTTCAGAGAATGAATTACGAGCACTTGAAAATACTTTAGTATTAGTTTTAGATATTTCGCAGTGCATCTCTAGTCCAATTGTTACATAGTATCCCATTTTATTCACACTCCTTAGCTATTTGATTTTTATAAGGTAGTGTTCCTTCAAGAGCAAAAGCCATGTTTAAAACCTCTTGGTCTTTATAGCAATTACCTGTAATATTTACACCAACTGGTAATCCATCAACAAATCCATTTGGAATAGTGATTGATGGGAAACCACCAAAGTTACCTATTTGTAAATGCTCTTCTAGAACAGATACATCATCTTCATTTAAAGTATCTACTGAATTATCTAAATGATGTGCAGGTCCAGTTGAAACTGGTAATATAAGTCCATCATATTCAGCAAATAATTCTTTCATTTTATCAACAATTAATCTTCTAACTCTTTGGGCATTCTTAAAATAACGATCTTGGTTTTCGGATTGTAAAACATATGAACCAATTACAAAACGTCTTTTAATTAATGGAGAAAAACCTTTTGTACGATAATCTTTCATCATTTCAATGTAATCTTTACCTTCTCCACGAGGTCCAAAGATAAATCCGGTTAAGTTAGACATATTAGATGTTGCTTCAGCACATGAAATTACAACATAAACTGAAGGAATAGCTCTAAGTAACTTAGAATCAATTGATACTTCATCAACTTCCATGCCTAAACTACGACATTTTTCAACAGTAGCCATGAAATTATCTAAATGAGCTTCAAGTTCTTTAGAAATATTTTTATAATTACTTTTATCAACGATTTCCTTAATATAAAATAATTTCTTGCCTTTAACATCATTTGTTAAATTATCATGTAAATGCATATTACTTGAATTCCAAGTAGTCATATCATATGGATCAATTCCCTTCATTGCATCAACGACAATAGAAGCATCTTCGACTGAACGAGATAATACTCCACAATGGTCTAGAGATGAAGCAAATGGAAATAAACCATACCGAGAAATCATTCCATATGTTGGTTTGTAACCAACAATTCCTGTATAAGCAGCAGGTTTTCTTATAGAATCCCCTGTATCAGATCCTAAAGCATATGGATAAACGCCAGCAGCAACTGCACAAGCAGAACCAGCAGATGATCCTGCACACATACGATCATAATCCCATGGATTATGAACAATACCAGTGTGTCCTGTTGTACCAGTTCCACCCATACCAAATTCATCCATGACTGTTTTATTTACTGGAATTGCTCCATGCTTATATAAATTAGAGACAGCTGTAGCATCAAAGAAAGGTATATAATCTTTCAATGTGTTTGATGAACCTGTAGAAAGTATTCCTTTTGTGGAATAATTATCTTTTATACCAAATGGTATACCTGATAATAAATCATCAGTAACTTCCCCACCTTTGGCATCATCCATGATAGTTACAAAGGCATTATATTTTTCATTTATCTTGTGTGATTTAGTGATAGATTCTTTAACTAATTCATCGGATGTAGTCTTCTTATTAATTAATTCTTCATGTAATTCTACAATACTCTTATCCATCATTTTAACCCACCACCTTTGGTAGAGAAACTTCTCCATTGTCGACATCATCACAGTTAGCTAATAATTCATCACGTGGAATGGATTCTTCAACAACGTCTTCTCTTAATTCATAAGTAAAATCATCTAGCGTATGAGTCATAGGCTTAACTGTTTCAATTCCTTCAATATCATTGATTTTATTAATATTACTATCAATAACACTAAATTCATCTAAAACCATCTTAGTTTCTTCATCAGTTAATCCAATCATTAAAAGATCCGCTAATTTTCTTACTTTTTCTTCTGTAAAATCTTTATTCATTAAACTCCTCCTAATATTCACATGATCCTGGAGTTCTTGGGAATGGTATTACATCACGAATATTTTCAATTCCTGTTAAATACATGATTAATCTTTCAAATCCCATACCAAAACCTGAATGATATACTGAACCAAATCTTCTAAGGTTCAAATACCAATCAATTTGTTCTTTATTTACATTATGTTTCTTAATTAATTCATCAAGTTTAGCCATGTCGGTTTCTCTTTCTGATCCACCCATTAATTCTCCTGAACCTGGTACTTCAAGGTCAACAGCGGCAACTGTAGAGCCATCATCGTTAAGTTTCATATACCAAGCTTTGATATCTTTAGGCCAATTATAAATGAATACTGGTGCACTAAAGTGTTCCGTAATCCATTTTTCATGTTCCTTAGCAATATCGGATTCATAATCTGGAGTAAACTCCCATTTTTCACCTGATGCTAGTAATAAATCAATGGCATCATGGTGTGTTATCTTTATAAATTTAGAATCAACTAATTTTTCTAGTTTCTCTCTTAATCCTTTAGAAACAAAAGAATCTAGGAAATCAATCTCATCTGGACATTTATCTAAAGTATATTTAACAACATACTTAAGCATTTCTTCTTCAGCATCCATCAAATCATTTAAATGAAAGAAAGCCATTTCTGGTTCTATCATCCAGAACTCATTAGCATGAGTCTTAGTATTTGATTTTTCAGTTCTAAATGTTGGTCCAAATGTATATATTTTTTTGAAAGCCATGGCAAATGATTCACCATGTAATTGACCTGTTCCAGTTATGAAAGCGGCTTTTCCAAATAAATCTTTAGAATAATCAACGTTTCCATCAACTTTAGGGACATTGTTTAAATCAAATGTTGTTACTTTAAACATTTGGTTTTCGCCTTCACAGTCTGTATTAGTTATAAGTGGTGTATTTACATATACGTAATTATGCTCTTCAAAATACTTATGTATTCCTTGAGCAGCAACACTTCTAATTTTAAATACAGCTTGGAAAGTCTTAGTTCTTGGTCTTAAATAAGCTTCACTTCTTAAGAATTCCATTGTATGTCTCTTAGGTTGAATTGGATAATCAGCTGGGCATGCTCCAACTAAATCTATTTTACTAGGTTTCAATTCATAAACTTGTTTACCATTTGATTCAACAAGTTCGCCTTCTACTTCAATTGAACTACCACATAAATAATGTGCTACTTCATCAAAGTTAGATAAGTCTTTTGTATATACTATTTGTAAAGTATTAACAGTTGTTCCATCATAAAAGTCTATGAATCCATATTCCTTTTGGTCACGATTATTTCTAATCCAACCTTCTAGAGAAACCTTATCACCTATTTTTTTTGTTTTAAATACATCTATTAAATCCATGATTAAATCCCCTTTCTATGGTTCTAGTCTTGATGGTCTACGGAAGATAAACATTTCTTCCTTTATTGAAGTAATTCCTAATAGTAACATTGTTAATCTATCAACACCTATAGCAAATCCTCCATGTGGTGGACAACCATATTTAAAGAATTGTAGATAGAAATCAACATCATGTCCTAATCCCTTTTCTTCACATTGTTTCTTTAATACATCATATCGATGCTCTCTTTGAGCACCGGTTGTAATCTCAGTTCCACGCCAAATTAAGTCATATCCTTGAGGTACATCATCTTTTCTCATATGATAGAATGCACGTTTTGTTTTAGCAAAGTCAGTTACAAATAGGAACTCATGTCCATATTGTTCCATGGCATATTTATATGCTAAACTTTCAGCTTCAGCATTCATATCACCTACATCAAATTCAGGTATAGAAAATCCATATCTTTCTTTTAATTCTTTATATAAATCTGCTAATTTAATTCTTGGGAATGGTTTAGTTGGTATAACAACTTCCTTATCAAATAATTCTTTGATTTTATCTCCATATCTTTCCTTAACTAATGTAAGTCCAGCAATGATTAAATCTTCTTCCATAGACATTACATCTTCATAAGAATTAATATAGGCAAACTCTAGGTCAAATGAAGTAAATTCAGTAGCATGTCTATTGGTATTAGAATTTTCAGCACGGAAAGCTGGAGCTACTTCAAATACTCTTTCTAAACCTGATGCTATTGCCATTTGTTTATAGAATTGAGGACTTTGAGCAAGATAAGCTTTTCTATCAAAATACTTAACTTCAAAAACATCAGAACCTGATTCAGAAGCGGCACCAATTAACTTAGGTGTATGTATTTCTGTAAAGTCATTTGTATAAAGAAAATTACGCATTCCTTCAACAAAAGCACTTTGTACTTTTAACATTAAATTATTCTTTTCACTTCTTAAATCTAACCAACGATAGTCTAAACGAGTATCTATGTTGGCGTTATCTTCAAGTGGAAAAACATCGGCATTAGATAATATGTTAACAGAAGTTGGGATGAATTCCTTACCTCCTTGTTTTACATATTCACTTAAAACCATATGACCTGTAAATTCAATAACTGAACCAGCAATAACATTTTCTAAAGTAGAAACAATACTTTCACTTGTTCCTTTATCAATAGATACTTGGATTTCACCTGTTCTATCTTTTAAGACAACGAATACCATATATTTTGTATTACGTATTTTAGTAGCAAAACCAGATATTTTAGTTTCTTCATTTTCTACTAATTTATTTATTAATGTTCTTTCCATATTTTATTCCTTCTTACATATGAGTATCTAAATAATCAATTATATCATTGATATTCATACGTTCTTCTTCTTTAGTTTTATTATCCTTTAATACAACTTCATTCTTAGCAAGATCTTCATCATTTAAGACAATTAAGTATTTTGCATTATAACGATCAACTGATTTAAATTGAGCTTTTAGACTCTTATTCATAAGATCTGTTTCTACACTAAATCCATTCATTCTTAAATTTTGGGCTAGATAAGAGGCTGCTTCTGATTCACTTTCAGATACTGATAATAAATAAATATCTAATGAATCATTTATAGGAATTTTAATTCCTTCTTCTTCAATTGCAAGCATTGTTCTATCATAACCCATGGCAAAGCCAACTCCAGGTACTTCAGGTCCATCAAGTTCTTGTACTAAACCATTGTAACGACCTCCGCCACCTAAGGCATATGAATCTCCTTTATAGATTTCAAATACTGTATGATTATAATAATCTAATCCTCTTACTAAATTTGTATCAACAACGTAAGTAATGTCTAATAGTTCTAATAAGTCTTTTAATTTATCAAAACGTTCTTTAGATTCTTTATTTAAATAATCAATAGTTTTAGGAGCATCTTTTAAGATAGGATTTTCAGCATCTACTTTGCAATCAAGTACTCTTAAAGGATTAACTTCTAATCTCTTTTGACAATCTTCACATAATTCATCTTTATGAGGAGTTAAATAATCAATTAGGGATTTACGATAATTATTACGTGATTCA
>CALMHN010000116.1 GCA_937863745.1 uncultured bacterium
AGTAGACATTGGATATACGAAATGGGTTATATTGGAAAAGAATTCATCTTTATTAGTTGTATGTATAAAAGAAGGACATTCTATTATTTGTTCTCCAAGAATATATATTCTATCTATATAAGCTTCATTATCTTTGACAAATTGTTTAAACCATTCTTTTGTTCCTCTATATATACTGTTATAATATCCAATAACTATTTTATCTTTTACATTATTATTACTGTATTTATAATCATACATCATAGGTATACAATATTTATATCCATCTATCTCTTTATAAATTGAAAAGCCATTAGTAGCACTATTCTTCCAATAGTTGACTAAGTGTGGTCTTAAGAAATGAACTGCATTAAACATTTCTGTAAATAACTCTTTCTTTTTCTTATAGAAATAAGGTATTTGTGTAAGAACTATATTTCGTTTACATGTTTTTCTAAAGAAATCACTAATTATAATATGTCCAAGATATTTATATTTTAGATAATAAGCTACAGTTGTTGCTTTTTGACCATTATTTTGTGGATTAGTAATTATTAAATTATACATGATTATTCATTACATAATCACAATATTGTTTTATCCCTTCAATCATAGGTACCTGAACACTATATCCTAAATATTTCTTTGCTTTTTCAGTTGAACCCCAGAATAAATCTATATCACCAGGAGATTTTTCTTCTTTTAAGATATAATTTGGCTTCTTATTTAAATATTTATAAAGTAATTCAACTAATTCTAGTAAATCTATTGGTGGTTCATCTACAGTTACATTAAATGCCTGTCCAAAACACTGTTCATTTTGAGTTTCCAAAGCAAGAATATTAGCATGTACTACATTATCAACATGAATATATTGTCGTCTTTGTCTACCCATATTATAAATAGTTATAGGCTCATCATTAAGGATCTTATTGGAAAATAGTGTAACTACAGTTTTATAACCATAATACTTAATTGGTGCAAATGTATTATAATAACGTAATGCAATTGTCTCCAATCCAAAATTATCATGATATTGTTTCAGTAGTAATTCACACATATATTTACTAACACCATATAATGACGCTGGATTTGGAACTAAGTCTTCATGAGATGGTACTTCATTATCACCATAAACAGATGAACTTGAAGCAAATACAAAACGTTTAATATTATGTTTTACTGCATTTGTTAGTAGTTCCATTGTAAATGTGATATTACTGTCTATATATTCTCTATATAAGTAAAAAGATTCTGCTACTCCTACACGTGATGCTAAATGTATAATAGCATCTATATGATAGTTCTCAAATGTTTTTTCTAAAATACTATCTTTCTTATTATCATAAATCCTATTATTTACAAAATGAAAATTGGATGATTGATTAATTTCAGTAATACGCTGATATGGATTAGTACTACAGTTATCTACTCCAATTACTTCATATCCTTTTGATAACAACTTATTGACAGTAAATATACCTATTGTTCCTAAACATCCAGTAACCATAATAGTTTTCATGATATTACCTCCATCTCCTTAGTCTTTAGTATACTCATTCATCTACAGATATCCTTTCTTTACCAAAGAATATCTCAAAACCTTGTGATTGTAAATACTCTTTTAACATAGGACTTTCTTTATTATAAGGAAACGCATAGTATTTGGGAATATATCCTATATTATTTAAAAACCATTCTTTCATAAGTTGTGTGTCATGTTCATAATACTTTTTACCTCTAGTAACCAACTTGCTGTTAATATTAAGTATCCTCAGTATTCTTGGATCTGTTTCTTTTTCATGAAAATGACTATGTCCTCCAACTTCAAATCCCATATCAATTAGTTCTTTAATCTCTGCAATAGTCATATATGCAGAGTTATCATGATTGGATAACCACATATTATTAGCAGTATAGCAATCAGTTATGATAGGATCTGATATCCTCTTATCTAATATTCTTCCAGTTGGAATACAGATAATTTTTTGATTTAAAAGTTTAGATATATCATTACGATAGTAATATATAGAATATAATGCGTCATCAAATGTCAATATATGATTATCTAAAATGTTATTATATAATATATCTTCTTTCCATTCATGAATAAGAATTACAGACATGG
>CALMHN010000117.1 GCA_937863745.1 uncultured bacterium
CAATTGAAAAATATAACCATCATATATTTTAGTAACCAGGTTTTTCCTTTCAACAAGCTTACCATCATTTATATAGAAGGCATCTATTTTACCCATTAAATTAAATCTAGATGAATATACATCGATTCCCTGTAAGATCGAAGAATCAGAAGAATATTTAGCGTTATCAATACTCTCATGAGATATAAGTCCATCAACTTGTTTTGTCGTATTATATAAATCACTTTTTGTATTACCATAAAGATGATGATAATAAATTGACAATGGGCAAAATATAAAATCATTAAGGTAAGTAATCAAGATAGTTTCTTCCATTATTTAATGCCATTACTTTGAGCAAAATCTAACCATTCAGCATTTGATATATCATATTTAATTCTATATAAATCGTCATCATTACAATTTTTTATTTGTCTAGTTAACATTAAACCTTTTTTTGCAATATTATAAGCGCCATTGGCATCCGCATCCAATGGATAATTTGTTTTTTCTAATCTAGTATCAAAGAACTCTCCATTAGAATTTTTAACTGGTGAAATAATATAATCTACATCGCTATTAGTAATACTATTTCTCATTTGAACTAATGATTTAAATAAGTAAGTAAATTGTTCAAAGAACTTTGCCTCATTAATATTCATTATTGAACTTTTAATGTTATTTATATCAACATTATATGCATTAAATAAATCATTAAATTCCTTTGTTAAATCAATCTCTTTATTATCCCAATTACCATTTTTGTCTTTATTTTTAAAATTAATAATCCTTGGGCCATATGAACATAACACCCAATTAGATTTACCAATATGCTTACAATTATTGAAGTTGTCATAATCAATAACGAATTCAAAATAATTATCTTTTTTATTAAATACAATATTATCAATATTATTAATAAATTCCCTGGTTTTTTCAGCATTTTCATATTTTAAACTAAATAAATTTACAAATCCCGTTGTCGGATCAATCTTAGAAGTACACCATGCTGGTATATAATACAAAACACCAGTTTGTTTTCCAATTTTATTGAAAGTTTCAAATTTATTAGTTAATTGATAACCTCTATATAATCCGCCCAATTTATATGGATCTTCATTTTTTGAAACCAAATAATTCAATTTTGTAATAAACATACTTTCAAACTTTTGATACACTTGTTTTTCTACTTTAATCCTTGAGTTCATAAATCCATGATTTAGATCCTCAATAACAACTATCGCATTATATTTAATCATTAAATCACAAATATGATGGACAGCTAAACTCATATAACCATTTTTTAAATCTTTAATATTACCAATAGATTTCCAAGACTTCTTTTGAACGTCCATTGTTTCAACCTGTTTTCCCAACAATTTATTATAATTAATAGAATATAAATTACCCTTATATTCATTATTAATTATATTCATTGATTCCTGATGTAATATTTCACCATTATGATTAATTATTGAAATGTATAATAGATTTCTCTCACCTCTATCAATACCCAAAATATTAACATCGTCATTGTTATCCCTAATATATTTATTAACTATTGGGTTAATATTATTTATATTTCTATTTATAAAATTAATAGAAATAGGAACATGAAATTGAAATTTATCAACAGTATATCTTCTATCCTTAATAACATCATATGGTAATGTTGTCTCAGGCTTATTTTCTTTATTGTATTCACTCTTATTTAAAATAGCTTTATTAGCTTCATGAATTGTTGTATTCTTTAGTGATAAGCTTTTCTTTCTATAAAAAACCTCGGCATTACCATTCAATTTAATTAAATTGTTTTCAATATTAAAATCAGTAAATAATGCTTTCCAATACATTGTAAAAAGATTTGGAGTTCCTTTAGAATATTTAGAGAAATCTTTATTATAAATTTGAAATAAATTTAACCTTCCACTATTTACAAAATCATCAATTACTTTAACAGAATACTTATTAAATGATAAACTAAATCCTTGATCTTCGACATCACTATAAAATTCACTAATATCATTATATTGATCAGCATCTTTAAATTTAAAATTAAATATTTTCCAATCATCATTTTTTCTTATACAATCAATATAAAACCTAATTAAATCATGACAATAATTTAAATCAAAGCCTTCACCTTTTTTAAAAATACCAGCATTATAATTAGATAAAATATAATCACTAGGTTTATAATTACTTAAACCCTTTTTTGAAAAGAATACCTTAGGTAGCATTTTATTAGGCGTAGGAAGTAATTTATAATCCATCTTCTCATAATAATCACCATCTATATATGTATCATGATAATCAGACAGTTTTAATCCCTTGCCCTTATTTAATATACCAACATAATAATTTGATCCTTTTCTTAATATTATTCCACAATTATCGTTTTCTTTACTTAAATCCCAACCACTTAGAAGCGTAGGATTAGAAAAATTTAACTTTATTTTTTCATTAGAATATCTTTTCTTAGTTAAATAATTTCTAGTTTTATTATATATAGGAATAATTAAACTAAAAACCTCATAATTAGAGATAAAATTTTCATAAAATAAATCATCCTTATTTTCAACTTTTATAAAATCCATATTAAAAACAGAATAAAAGTCAAATACAGCCTTATATGAATCTAGATAATCCTTTATCTTTGTCACCAAACTATCATTTGTAATAATACGATTAGTTAATTCATCATTTTCTCGTAAAGCTATTTTTAAAAGATTATACTTTTCTTTTAAATTATCCAATAATTTATTAGTACTTATATAAGAGGAAAAATAATTTATAATAGACTTATCTAAATTTGAATTGATAATTAAATTGTTCAAATAATCTATTGAATAATATTCATTTTTCTTTAAATCTTTTCTTCTCTTCTCATAATATTTCTCACTATTCTTGTTTTTTGAATCATCATTTTTATCATAATCATCCATAATTAAACTATTCAGTTTTGAAAAATCGTTTAATAAATCATTTGATAATTTGTTAATATATTTTGAAGAAATATATATAAGATTTAAATTATAATTAGAATTTGACAATTTTTTTAATGAGTTTGCAAAAGAATTACTTGATTCTTCATCTAATAAGTTAGAAATAGAATTATAAGATTCATCTAATAATTCTACCAATTCCTGATCGTTTTCAATAATCTCATATTTAAATGAAGAGGAAATAGAATCACTTAGAATTTGCTTATATAACTTCGTTAACTTTGGAACTCTTTTCTCATGAGTTTGATTATATTCATTAATATATTCATTTAAGCCTTTAATCTTAGTCTTGTCATCTAATGAATATCCAGACAATAACTCATTATATTTATCTATAGCCCCTTGAGATAAAAATGATAAAAAATTATTTTCATAAAAAATATCACAAGTATCTAATCCAACACCTGAAATACTGTCTTTTAGTTCATCCGTAAAATAATTATTAAAAATTTTTACATTGCTTAAATAAATAGGCATATTTTCATCAACTATTCTATGAACAATACTACTGGAAATATCATTATTTGTATACATATTTTTTCTATTCTTATAATATGATGAAAAATAAGAAGAAAATTTAGCAAACATATTTATATCATCCATTTTCTCTGAATCTTCAGCAAACATTTTAGGAAGTATTTCAGTAACTAAATCCTTACCAAAAAGTTTATCATATTCTTCCTTATGATCCTTAGTAAAAATCAAAGATATATCGTTACGTAATTTAGTTAAATACAAATCAATTTTTTCTTTATCAGTTGAAGTGCTACAATCATGAATACAATCTAGATATTCATTATAAGAATCTAAATGAACATCACTAAGACATTTATCGATAAATACTTTATGGTATTCATCGCAATATTTTTTTACCTTTTTAAATGATTCACTTCTTTTTGTATCAATGTTTAATGTATCACTTTCTTCTATATTTTTTAATGTATTGCCAACAGGCTTTAATTCAAAGCTCAAAGTCTTAGAAATAGAATAAAAATCTTCCAAATTATCATATAAATTACTCATATTATCTCTCCTCTATCTTTATAGATTTTTCTTTTAAATAATTATTTAACTCTTTATTAGTACAATAAACATAACAACCCTTCATACCTCTGGTCATTAAAGTACGATATGTATTTTTAATTATTTGATCGGCTAATTTATTTGCTTCATCAGGATTACTTTTCATCAATTTATTTATTCCTTTTAAAGACTGATCAGTCTTAGCACGTTTTGTATAATCAGTAACTATACTACCATTTTCATATCTTAAATCATCACCAATTATAACTCCCACATAGTCAAACTCTAATCCCTGACATGTATGAATACATCCAGCCTCTTTAACTGAATTATCATCAATCGCCCATGTAGATGAATTACCTAAATTCCAACTTATTTTAAAATTATATTCAGGAATATTTATATCATAGACATCAGCATTATTTTTTCCAGTACTAATCCAATTCCAACAATAACCTGCTACTAGTCTAGATTTATTATTTATTTTATTTTTTTCTTCAATTAATCTTCTAAGTTCATTAGGATCTTCTACTACTTTAAAATCATAATCAAAGTCTGTAAACTCAAAATTTGCAGTCTTTCTAATATCTAAAATATTATCTAACCAAGATAAATAACCATCTGAGCCATTACATCTAAATTGACTTTCAAGTTCAACCACTTTTACTCCAGCATTTAATTCCCTAGCATAATTTTTAATAACATCAACAGTACCAATATCTTGTAATGTTACTTTTTGATTCTCATCAATAAAGAAAACTAAGAAATTAGAAGCATTTATAATTTCCTTAACTTGATTTTCCCCTTTATTATGAAACATTCCGGATTTAGCGTTTAATCTATGTGCTTCATCTACTAATAAACAATTAACTTCATTAGGTTCTGCTTGTGTAAAATTGCCAGATCCTTGAAAAAGATTATTAATATATGTAGTTCTAAAGTCTCCCTTTAATTTACTACTAAAAACAGATCTAGGAGCACTATTCTTTGTAACATAAAAACAAGTTAAATTCCTTTTTGTCAATTCTACTAGTAAGTTTATTGCGAGAACAGATTTTCCAGTTCCAGGTCCGCCTTGAACAACTAAGACATTTTTAGATTGCTTAGCCATCGTATCAATTGCTAATCCAATAGCATCTTCATATATTACCTTTTGCTCGTCTATCATATTAAATTCTCTATTACCTTTTAACATTTTGCCAAGAGAATCTTGTAATCTTTTTGAAGGTCTAATCTTTCCATTTTCTATCTTATATAATAGTTTTCTATCATCACCTTCAGTAATATATTTTTTAATAAATTTTCTTAATTTCAAGAAATCTTTCGAGCCAAACATAGGAGCTTCTTTTATATATTCCTGATATTGTTGACTATTAATAGGATCAGCATCAGTTAAATCATAATTATGAAGAAAAGCACATGGATATAAATTAATATTTTCTAACTCCACAGTTTCATTAAAATCTTTAATTAAATTAGCATAACTCATTGCTTGATATGATGGATGAGCAACTTCTCTAACAGCACCACCAGTATATGTGGATACTAATCCATCTTTACCTTCAATTGCCTCAACTTTTTCCCATTGTTTTAATTCTATAATAATTACAGAATCGTTCTTTTTTGAATCTTTACCTGATAATATAAAATCAATTCTTTTAGAAGTTGTAGGAATATTAAATTCAATAGCAACTCCAGAGTTATTAGGTATCTCATCATCATCAAGTACATTTCTTACATATTGCATTGAATTCTTCCATGAATTTAATTGAGAATCACTAGTTTTTCCAAAAAACATTTTGTATTTACTATATATTTTATCAACAATTAAATTTAAATTAACATCATTTATAAAACCAGATTTTACTCCCTCATATACTAACATTATTCACCTTTTATAATATAAACTATTATCTTTCTATTCAAACAATTAGAGTTTTGTGTATTTCGTGCTCTTACCCTTAGACTTTTCAATAGGATATTTTTTAGCACTTATTTCCATCTTTTCCAAAATAACTTCTTTAGGATCAACTCCTATTTGTGAACATAATAAAATACAATAATTCATTACATCAGCTACTTCATATTTAACTTCATCTTTATCATAATCACTATTCCATTGAAAACACTCAAGTAATTCTCCAGCTTCAATAGATATCGATTTAGCAAGATTTTCTGGAGTATTGAATTGTAACCAATCCCTATCTTCAGCAAACTTTCTAATTTTCTTTGTTAACTCTTCCATATAACCTCCACCTTATAATTTATATTATACACCTTGAATTAAGATTATAAATTAGATTTAATAAACAAAAATCAAGAAAAAATTAAAACAAAACACATAGACATTATAATATTTATGCCTTAATTTTAGATGGTTACAATTTGTAACCAACTCGTCTTCTTTATCCCGTATTGTAATTATTATTTCATTATTAAATATTTTACTTAATCTTTTTTTCATCTAAAGAATTAATATAATCATTAAACTCTTTAAAACTTATATTACTTGGAACATCTAAATACTCAGTAACAGGTCTACATATTCCTCCAGCCATTTCAATATAAATTTTATTAATTTTCTCTATAGCTTGATCTTCTGATTCGAAATTATATATACCTCTTCTATCTTTATTTGGATGTTCTATTTGATGGACACCTTTATCATCATAATATAATATAAAACAATGCATATGTTCATCTTGATTATCATCTACTATCCCAGATTCATATACCCTTGTACAAAACATTTTATTTTTAATATTTAAATTGTCTAATAAATAATGCATTAATAGTACTTGTTCAATACATGTTCCAACTTTTTCTTTCAATATTGTTTTTACATCTAACGTTCTATATTCTTTTCTAAATCCCTTTAATGTATTAGTATGTTTAACACCAGACAAATCCACATAGCCATACTCTATATTATCCATAAAGTTTAAAATATCCTCTGTATTTTTAATATTCTCTTCCATAATTGCCTATCCTCATAACAAAATTATATCATATTAAACAAAAAAATTACCCATTCATGTAAGTTATTTCTATCTAATATTCCAAAGCAAAATAAAACTATCAATTATATACACTACCCATTATCCAATTAATTCATCGTTCTTATTAGATATACCATCATCATTTTTTTAGTTTCAAACCATTACAATTTGCAACGCTTCCATTATTAACTTTTAATTTCAATCGGTGACAAATTGTCACCAGTTAATTTTCTTCATAACTTAAACTTAATATTAACATATTTTTAATGTCCGTTTTTATCTCATAGTCTCACTTTTTATACATAATTATATATTTTAAAAGTAAACAAAAAAACTTACACATTCATGTAAGTTATTTCTATCTGGTGCGCCTGTCAAGGACGTTTGGAAATTTTTATTAAGGTTAATTTCTAATTTAATTATACTACGATTTTATATTTTGTACAATCATGTACACTTAAATTTATAAAATATAGTAATCAGTATTATTTTATGGTAAAATATTTTAAGAAAGTGGTAATTATGATTTATGACAAGTAAAGATTTATATCAAAAATATCTTGAAGCTTTAAATGAAAGAGCAGACTTAGAAAATAAAATTAATGCTATAATTAAAAAGTGGGCAGATGGAGAAACTGTCTTTGATACTAAAACTATTGAAGATGCTGTTGAAAAAGGTAATTTAAGATTGGATGAATTGAGAAAAACAGAAGAAAAATTGCACAATGATTTTATAAATCAAGACGAGAAAGAAGAAACAAAAAAACATGCTGATATTAGTGTTCAACACCATTTAGGAATTAATCCCAGTGATTTAGAAATTACTAGTGGCGTGCTTTCAAGTAATGCAAAAGAATCACACTTAATTGGTCAAAAAAAGAGTCAGGAACAATTATCAAATGAAAAAGTTCAATTATTAAATGAGATAAGAACTAGAGTAATGAATAAAGAAATATCATTAGCTGAAGCTTCAAAGTTAGCAAATGACGTTAATATTTCATATGGATTTTATGAAACAATTCCTGATGAATTATCTAGTGATAATGGTATGCATAGATAAATTTAATAATATGTCTAATAAAATTTTATAAAAAATATGCAAGATATTATTCTTGCATATTTTT
>CALMHN010000118.1 GCA_937863745.1 uncultured bacterium
AATTCATCCCCCACTTACAGAAGTGGGAGTCTTCTTGCAGGAAAATGATAAATAATTATGGAATAGGAGGCATATAATATTTTATGGAATTTCTTATAATTTCTCCTCAAAATACTGAAACGATAAATTATAATACACCAATTTTAAGATGGGAATTACTTACTGATGATGGTGATACTACATCATATGTGTTTGATATTAAATTTGGCACAAGTGACACTGAATTAGAATTAATAGCTACAAACTATAATTCTAATGCATATGCCATTTCACATATACAAGTATTAATGCCAAATACTATATATTATTGGCAAGTTATATAGAAAACACTTGATAATCAAGTGGTATTATCATCTGATATAGTATCGTTTAATACTCCACCATTAGATTTAGTAGTTACACCATCTAATAATGCTAATAATGTTGATTTTTATCCATTATTATCATGGACAGATAATAATAATTATATATATAGATATGATGTATATTTTGGCAATTCAATAGATAATTTAATTCTAGTGTCAGAGTATCAAACTGAGAAATATTTTGATTTGTTTAATGTACAGATGATATTCTATCCATTACAGAATTATTATTGGAAAATAGTGTATCGATATTATGATATGACTATTTATGAAAGTGAAATATTTAAATTTACCACTAAAGATATTGAATTTATTAATATTTATCCTGAAAACAATTAGATAGATCTTGATAGATATATTACATTAAAATGGGATATAAATGTAAATGCAACATATACATATGATATAAAATTAGGTACTAATACAAATAATATGCAATATATTGGTTTAAATCTTACACAAAAAGAAGTTCGTTTAGATTAGTCTAAATTAAAAATTGATTTTGATACTACATATTACTGGCAAATTATATAGAAACAAGGTATTAATGTTATTAAAACATCGCCAATATATACATATAAAACACAAAAATCTCCGTATCCTTTACTCAAATTAAAACGTGGCACTGGAATTCCACCTAGATAGAAACTAGGAGAGCCATTATTTGTATATGATACTGGAGAATTATATATCGGAACAGGAGATTATACTCCACCAGCTAAAATTTCTACAGAAACATTATATGCTGGAACTGAAGCACCAAATATACCATCTGAAAATGATATATGGATGGATACATCTACAATTCCATACCAAATTCGTGTATATAAAAATAATAGATGGACAGATGTAACTACATTAAAACAAATTGGAGATCTAACAAAATTATAGACAAATGATAAATCTAATCTTGTACGATAGATAAATGAAATATATTTAAATATGTATGACAATATTGTTAATTTTATGTATAGGAAATCGGATTATGCAGACTCGATAATATTGTCTTGGAAGAATCCATATTCTGATACATTTTTAGGATATTCGTTATTTGTTAGTAATACTGAGAGTCTAACTGGTAAACCGTACGAATATTGTTATAATAATTCTACAATGTTATATGATGGATTAGGATAGGGTAATGGAAATATTGACACATATACATTTATACCAGTTAAAAATGTCACATATAGTTTTTAGATATTTTAGAAATTTAATATAAACAATCAAACATATATAGCAGATGGAAAATATTTAACTATAGAATAGATAGACACAATTTAGCCAATGACTATTACAGATCTTAAAGCTGTTCCATATGATAAACGTGTATCATTACTATGGAAAAATCCTGAAACTATAGATTGGTAGGGGACATTAGTAATTAGAAACACTACACATCATCCTAGACATACAAATGATGGTGTAATTGTATAGGATTTTAAAGATAAGTTTGAGAATAGATTAGGTACTGCAGATGATAAAAACTTAACAAATGGTGTAGTTTACTATTATACACTAATTCCATATGATATTTATGGGAATTATCATATTTCTCAATAGAATAGGGTACAGTAGATACCGCAATCAATATCATTTAATGAAGCTACGAATTTAACTTAGGCATCGATAAATGATGGACAAGATATTAGAATTGAATGGAAGAATGCTATATAGATGTCTCCACAAATATATATGGGTAGAGATGTATATATTAGTAGAAAAGATATTAGAAATTTTACTAGAGATATGTGTTATTAGGATGACGAAGTTTATTTATAGACAACTGGTAAAGGTACAGGTGAAAATAGTCTAGACCAGATTATATATAATGTTGGAGAAATACCTACTGGGACAATATATTATATAAAAGTATTTATGCAAGTATTTTATAATGGTTACTTATATTATAGTAATGGAATATCAACTAGTGTTACAGTAATTGATTTAACTCCACCTAATAGATAGACTATTAGCTTAGATGATGTATTTGAAACAGAAATTAAAATATCTCTTACAAGTGAGCCTACAAATAAAGATTATTTAAAAACAATTATTGTTAGGTAGAATGGTACAACGATACCATTCGAAAATTAGACAGTATTAACTGAATCTGAAATTTTACAATAGAGTACATATAAAATTGTTGGTGAAATATATAAAACATAGATAAATAAATATATAATAGATAAGAATATTAGTATTGGCAATACATATACATATCGTGCATTTTAGATAGATGAGTCAGGAAATGCAAATGTAAATGGAAATTATGTTACATAGACAGTAGAAGCAGATTACACATAGGTGTCAAATTTTGTATAGGATGGTAGTGAAGAATTAGTTATTAAACTTACTTGGACTGACCCTGATGAGATAAAATATCCAAATTGGTAGGGAACGGTTATAATAAAAAACGCAAATCGTATTCCTAATAACCGATATGATGGAATGGTTGTGGTAGATTCTAAAATTAGAAACCAATATCAAACAATTCCATATATAGATAGTAATGTATAGCCATATACTACATATTATTATAGATAGTTTACTTATGATACTGATAATAAATATAATGAAAGATAGATGAGATATACACAATAGTCAACATTTGATACTCCACCAAATCCAATTACATTTCAACAATATATGATATTACATTCTGCTATTTTATTTCAATGGAAAGACCCAGTTGATAGTGATTGGGTATTTACTAGGGTTGTCAAGAAAGTGGGGACACCACCATTAAATCCATATGACGGAGAATTATTATATGTAGAATCTTATATTAAAAACCAATATTCGTCAGATGGTGGTATATGGTTTAGAGATCTTGGAGTAATTCCTGATACTAATTATTATTATGGAATATTCCCAGCAGATAATAAAGGAACATATAACACTAGTTCTCAAAATATTATTGGGCCTATAAAATTGGTACAATATCCATAGGTTACAAATGAAACATAGCGGTTTGATGTTGATAAGATTAATATTGGATTTACTTTATTTACTGATCCGAATACTATAGGATATGAAGTATATATGTCACAATTAGATTTACATTAGTATGACTGGTATGATTGCTATTATAATAATTAGATTTTCCAATTAGCAGCTAATACATAGACTGGTGGGTCTAAAATTACATTGACATAGACTAACTTAGAAATTGATAAAACATATTATTTCAAAATATTTCAAAAATATAAGGTAAATAATATAATAGTGTATGGTTAGCCTAAAGTATTACAAGTTAGAACAACTGATGAAGTTCCACCTATGCCATTACAATCGTTTAATTAGATAGGATATTAGGATCATATATTACTAACATGGGAGAATTCTAATAGTTTAGATTATGATGGAGTGTTAATACGAAAACATACAGAAAGATATCCTAATTCTATAACTGATGGAGAATTGGTAGGAACGTTTAATAGTACTATTACTGAATATAATGATACAAATGTAAATGAAGATACAGTATATTATTATACTGCATTTCCATATGACACTACTGGCAATTATAATATATCAAATCCCAATTATGTATATTAGGTATAGACAGACAAATATGTCATTGTATTAGAGAATCCTAATGAAGAGTTGACGGATTTTCAAGTTAAAGTTGTATTGCCAGATAATCCTGAAACATAGCTAAATATTAGAAATTTAGATCCTAACCCATATATTTTTAGTAATAATACAACAAATTTGAAATTGTTAGATACTAATCGGATAGAATTAGATTATTGGACAGATTTTTCTAATAATGAGATATGGGTAAAATATCCATTATTGAAAAATGGGATTAATTTTGTTCTTATTGGATATTATGATAGTTTATATATTCCTGACGGTGATGCTGTATTTGAATTTTTTGATGATTTCTTATTACCAACATTGGATTTGACTAAATGGGAAAAACCTTTAGATAGAATTAGTTATACTATCGAAAATAGCCAATTAATTATTACAGCTATAGATGATAATTCAGGAAATACTATAGTATATAATACAAATTCTGTTCCATATATTATTAAATCCAAATATTCCAGTTTAAGTGGGAATTATATTATTGAAGATAAAAAGGAAATTGAATCTTTTGGCAATACTGATATATTCACTACTGGAATTGTATTTCTAAGATCTAATAATACTGTATTATAGTCAAATGTATGGTATGATATGAGTCCTACAAGTAATATTGTATATCAAGGAAATACTAATGGTAATTTTTGGTTTGTGGATACATATAATAAGGATATTACTAAAATTAATGTTAATGACTATCCAAATAAAATAAGTAGAATGATGAAATTGAATAATTATATATATAGTGAATTGCTAAACGGTATAACAATATCTAATTATATAACTGAAATTCCAAATAGTATATAGATTGCCATAGGTAAGTATATGCAATATCCAATTTCAAAAATTAAATATGATTATGTGCGAATTAGGAAAGTGTAGGAATTTGATATTATACAAATATAATATCAATAATATATGGAGGTAATTTTATTTGTTAAATGAATTTCTTGATATATACGCAAATATTGATTTGAAGAATTTTAATAAGTATCTGCAGAATATTAAAGCAGACCAAATATTTATATAGAAAGTGGTAAATAATATTGACCCTAAATTTCAATTGCGGGTACAAATCCGTATTCCGTTTATACATGATAATTTAATTGACAATGAATTACCATGGGCAAGCCCATTATATGGATTTAGCAATGTATATGGTCAATTTGAAGTGCCTAGAAAAAATAGTTTAATATATGTATTTATGCATAATGGGGATATTTTAGATATTGCATATATACCATTATTGTATCAATAGAAACCACAACCTAAAGATAATATTGAATATGACAATAGATTTTATAAAGATAAGTCATATAATATATTCCCAACTGAATATTATAATCCCAATTGGTCTAATAAGAATTAGACACAACCTGTAAATAAGACCGCATATTCACCATATCCTGTTATTATTAAATATCCAAATTTTGACACAGTTTCAGTAGATGATTCTTCTTGGGATGATATTATTAAAAATAAACAGTTTACTATGTGGGGAAATGTCTATCTATATGATAATGAAATTCGCAAAGCTATTGAATATCGACAATATAGTCCATTTGATAATAATACTAATAATTATTATAAAACATATATTCAGTATAATTTGGAAACCGATGAAATGTTTTATATTAATAGATCTTAGAACAATTTAAATGTTGATATTCTTGATACTAATTGGCATCAGTATATTATTAATACTCCGCATCTCCCTAAAAATATAGAAAAAATATTTTAGACTAATTTATATGATGTGTATACTGAGCATCTTAAAAATGTCAAAATTTCTGATACATTAAATCCATTCGTTATGTAGATATTAAACGATTATGAGTACCCAATTGTTTTTGAGCAAATTGATTATGAATCTTAGTTTGTATATAATAAAGAATATATCAAAGATAAGAATAACTATATTAGAAATAGATGTACATTTGAAAATAATAAGATTGTTATAACAAATATCGCAAATACACAAACACATATAATATCAGAGAAAATTGATATCAATAATAATATATTATATAATTTGAAGATCGATGACATATATGATTTGACTAAATCATATACTCCAGATAGTTATACAATTACACTAAATAATTAGAAAATAATTAATTAGAATATAAATACCGATATCAATATTGTATATGATACCAATAATACATTAACAAATATAAATATAGTAAATCATACAATCACAATTACAAATTCTAAGGTAACAATAATCATTGATAAGGATGGCAATATAAATATTTAGTAGAATGGGAAAGTAGATGTACAATCAAATGGAGATATGACTTTGACATAGCCAAATATTTTTATGAATGGTGGATAATGTTTTTGCGAAGAAATGCATATATTACAATAAAATAAGCCTGTGTTTTTACACAGGCTTATTTATGTGAACTACCTCCACCTATAGAGGTGGTGGCTTCGTGGTCAATACTCCCATCGGA
>CALMHN010000119.1 GCA_937863745.1 uncultured bacterium
TGTGCCTCCATTTTCTTAACACCAACAGGTGTTTTTGGAATTGTAACAGGCATCGTGGGTTTATGTGCTTCTGTTACTTATTGTAACGTTACTAAAAAGACAATAAGTGAAGGACTAATCCTATGTATAATTGGATCCTTATTAAGTGCTTTATTCACAACATATATATTAATTTTATATTACAATTAATAAAAAAAGGATAGGAGATTATATGGATATAACAGCAATGATAATGGAACACCTTCCATTTAATTACACGGAAGATAATTTACGTGCAATTAACTATTTTCTTTCATCAGATATTAATGCTTTGGTTGATGGAAATCATATTTCTAATGTTAAATATCTTGAGGATGGAATCTTACTTGAAAGAGAGACTATGCCTCCAACTAAAATAACTTTTATAAAAAACACTGATGGAATTGGTGATGCTATTTCCATTACTCAAAATGGATGTGAAATAATTAAAATATGTGCAACACCTGCTCGAACAATTAATGTTGTAAATACTAAATGCATTGGTTTATCTGAAGAAGCTGATTATTCTACTTTATGCCTTACCTATGGAATATATCATAAAGAATGTACATATTTATATGCTAGAGATTTTATTAATCCCAATGGTATTGTTTTAAGAACTTATTCAAGCTTATTAGTTAATCACGATGGAAAACTAAAAATAGTAAGAACGATTCCTAATGATGGATATCGTGAAACTGTAGAAGAAGTTAAGGGAAGTCCAAATGATAAATATACCACATATTATGGATATTTAAGCTCCGCATATCATAAAGAGCCAAAAGTTAGACTAAAAAAATAGAATACTATATTTATAGTATTTTTTTTATGCAAAAATTTGCAATTTACCCATTAACGTGGTAGTATATGTATCACATTTAGGGGTGAATGGTTATGAAAGTATTAGATAAAGTAAATAATTTATATGGTGTATTACAATCAAAAAAGACAAATTATCTTAATCACAATTTTGATAAATTTATAGTTAACTATGAATTAAATGGAGATAAAATCAAAGTATATTCCAATGTTGGTAAATATCGTATGATTAAAAATACCCATTCCAATATTGTTAAATTAAATAGGGTAATTGTCCATAATAAAATAGATATATCCAATAAGATAGATGAATATGAAAGTACAAACTCTCAAAGATTAATTGTCTTAATATTTAATATTTTAATTGATACATTATGTGGTCTAGCTACATTATCGACTTTCTTTGTTGGAAGTTATATCTTATTTTCATTATCAGTTATAACCTTTGGTTTATGTGTTATAACAACATCTATGTCTGGTTTAAACTATTACATCTTAGCTAAAGAAATTCAAAACTTAAAATATTTGACAGGATATAAAAAAGAAAATGAAATAAATTTACCAAAATTTAAAACTATAAAAAGCCGTTAAGGTTTTTTTTATGCTATAATTTATGCAAGAGGGTGCATATCATGAATCAAAAAAAGATTGCTGAGACCATTAAAGATATTCGTTTAAAGAACAATTTAACCCAAAAAGACCTTGCTGATTCACTAGGTGTAACCTATCAAGCAGTTAGTAAATGGGAAAATGGTAAAAACTTACCTGATATTATTGTCTTAAGAGAAATATGTTCTAAATATAATATAGATATTAATGATTTATTAGAAAATAAAATAATAAAAAAGAATAATAATTTAAAATATATAATTGTTCTTATTATAGTAATAATTTTAATATTCATTAGTATGTTATTAATTTATAATAAATATTTTCATCATGACTTTGTCTTTACTACAATATCTACTACTTGTGATAACTTTAAACTATCAGGAAGTGTAGCTTATACATCAGATAGAGCCGCAATATATATATCTAATATTTCTTACTGTGGATCCGATAATTTAACCATTTATAATCATATAGAAAGTACACTTTATTTAGAAAATGGTAACAATGAAACAAAGTTAGGATCGGGAGATACCATCAGTAATATTAATTTAAAAGACTACTTAAATAATTTAATATTTAATGTTGATTATCAAAATTGTGATTTAATAGATGGAAGATTAAATTTAACAATTAACGCTTATGATAACGATGGAAAAATCACAAGTTATTCTATCCCTTTAACGATAAATTCATGTCCAAATTAGGAGGCAAATATGTTAAAGACTAATGTTATGCGTATTCTTGAAGAACATCATATAAATTATAAATCATATGAATATGATCCTGAACTTGCTATATCTGGTACTGAGGTAGCAAACATTTTACACCAAGATCCTCAAAGGGTATTTAAAACCTTGGTAACTATTTCTAAAAACAAAATTAACTATGTTTTTGTTTTACCTGTTGAAAAAGAACTAGACTTCAAAAAATGTGCTACCAGCGTAAATGAAAAAAGTATTGAAATGATTCCTCAAAAAGACTTACTACCCAAAACTGGATATGTTCACGGAGGTTGTTCTCCAATTGGCATGAAAAAAAGCTTTATGACTGTTATTGATATAAGTGCTAGAAACTATCCAACAATAATGTTTTCCGCAGGTAAGCGAGGCTATCAAGTTGAAGTAAATATTGATGATTTGCTCGGTATTACAGGTGCTAAGTTAGCAAGTATCACGAAAGATGAGTAACTCATCTTTTCTTTTAATTATTAATTAGCACTAAGTATTGACAAGTGCTAAAGGAGGTGCTATAACAAATAATGTGAGATAAATGATCACATTGTTAGGAGGAAATTTATGACAAAAAAACAGTTTAAAGCTGAATCTAAAAAGCTCATGGATTTAATGATAAATTCAATCTATACAAATAAAGAAATATTCTTAAGGGAACTAATATCTAATGCATCTGATGCTATCGATAAATTGTATTATAATTCACTTACAGATAAATCTATAAAAGTTGATAAAAATGATTTAGAGATAAATATAAAATTAGATGAAAATAATAGAACACTTACTATTTCTGATAATGGAATAGGTATGTCTAAGGAAGAACTAGAAAATAATCTAGGAACAATTGCTAAATCAGGTTCTCTTGCTTTTAAACAAGAAAATGAGCATAAGAAAGACATAGATATAATAGGTCAATTCGGTGTAGGATTTTATTCATCATTTATGGTGGCAAAATCTATTAAAGTTGTATCTAAACCATATGGAAGTGATACCGCTTATGTTTGGGAATCATCAGGAGTTGATGGATTTACTATAACTGAAGGTAAAAAAGAAACAAATGGAACTGATGTAATTCTTACATTAAAAGATGATGATGACGATGAAAATTATTCAGAATATTTGCATGATCACTTTATCATGGAATTAGTTCATAAATATTCAAATTATATTACTTATCCAATTAAGATGGAAGTTAGCCATCATGAATTAAAAGAAGGTTCTAAAGATGAATATGAAGACGTTAAAAAGATAGAAACTATAAATGATATGGTTCCTATTTGGAAACGTGATAATGTTAGTGATGAAGAATATAATACTTTCTATAAAGATAAATTCAATGACTATGAAGATTCAATAAAAGTTATTAAATCTAATGTTGAATGTTTAACAAGTTATAAGGCTTTATTATTCATACCAAGTAAAGCGCCATATGATTTCTATACTAAGGAATATGAAAAGGGATTACAATTATATTCCAATGGTGTTCTAATCATGGATAAATGTTCAGATTTATTACCTGATTACTATTCATTTGTTAAGGGTGTTGTAGACTCAGAAGATTTATCATTAAATATATCTCGTGAAACACTACAACAAAACAAGACTTTAAAAGTAATAGCTAAATCTATTGAAACTAAGATTCAAAAAGAATTATTAGCTTTATTAAATGATAATCGTGAGAAATATGAAGAATTCTACAAGTCATTTGGTATTAATTTAAAATATGGTATTTATGCCAACTATGGTATGAATAAAGATAAACTTGAAGATTTAATCATGTTTAATTCTTCAAAAGACAAGAAGTTTAAGACTTTTAAAGAATATGTAAAAGACATGAAAGAATCACAAAAGAAAATCTATTATTTAACAGGTGAATCATTAGATAAAATAGATTCATTACCAATCATGGAAGAATTTAAAGATAATGATATAGAAGTTTTATACAGTACAGATTCTGCTGATGATATAATTCTTCAAATGCTAAATTCCTATGATTCTCATCCTGTAGTAAATGCATCAATTGACAATTCAGATTTATCTACAGATGAAGAAAAAGATGAAATAAAGAAATACAATGAAGAAAATAAAGATATGCTTGAAGAAATGAAAACAGACCTTAATATTGGTGAAGTAAGATTTACTAATAAATTAAAAGGACATCCTGTATCATTAACTTCCAAAGGTAATATTTCTATTGATATGGAAAAAGCTATCAATGGAATGCCTGGAGATCAAAATGTAACAGCTGAAAAAGTACTAGAAATCAATGAATCTCATGCTATATCAAATAAATTAAAAGATTTATATAAGAATAATCATGATGAATTTGAAAAACTAAGTAAAATACTATACCAAGAAGCACGTATTATTGAAGGTTTACCAATTGAAAATCCAACTGAGTTAACTAACTTAATATGTGAAGAATTGAGTAAATAAATTAAAATTCTACTATATGTAGAATTTTTTTGATTAATAATATATAATTTATATGTGATTGTTATGGAAGAAAAATTATTATTAATATTAAAAAATGCTGAAGAAATAGAATATGGTTTTATTGCTAAAGATGGTACAATTCATCATAATGCTAAGATGAAATACTATTTAAGTAATTATCATTTTTCTAGTGTTGAAGATACACTTAAATATAAAATAGGTACATGTTATGAGAAAACGGAAGTAATTAGATATTATTTAGAGAAAAGTGATATTCCTTGTAAAACCTATAATATTATTTATGATGTTGAAGGTAAAATTGCAAGACACACTTTTTGTGTAGTTGAACATGATGGAATGTTTTATTTAATGGAATCTTCTTGGATATTAAATGATAATTCATTTAAATTTAAATCATTAGAAGATCTATTATTATTCGTTATTAGAAAGTATCCTAAGATGTATAAAATAGAGGGATTAGATATTTCCAAAATAGAAATATATGAATATGATAACCCCCCAGTTGGTCTAGATTTCTATTCATTTACGGAATATATTCGTAGTTGTAATAGAATTACGATTGATTTATCTAAAGTATTTTAAGTCTCTAGATTTGCTAAATTGACTTTAATGTGGTACCATTATGAATGGAAATTTGAAGTGGTTATAGTATTTACAAAAAAAACATGCTATAATCATCTAAATATGATAGGAGTGTAATTCATGATATTTGTTAAGATTGTGTATTATATATTAACCATTATTGCTTTATCTTATACTGCTTACTTTGGTATATCCGGATTATTAGCATTTAAGAAGAGCAAAGTAAGAATAAGAAAATTTAATGATAAGACTAAATTTGCTGTTTTAATTGCCGCTCGTAATGAGGAAAATGTTGTAGGTAGTTTAATTGAGTCATTAAAAAATCAAAATTATGATAAAAATTTATATGATATCTATACATTAGTAAATAATACAACTGATGATACAGCTGGTGTTGCTTCTCGTGCTGGGGCTAAAGTTATTAATGTAACAGGTAATATTAAATGCAAAGGTGATGTTTTAAAATTTGCTTTTGCTAAATTAAAAAATACTAACTATGATGCTTACGTTGTTTTTGATGCTGATAATGTTGTTCATCCAGACTTTTTACATGTTATGAATAATATTTATCAATCAGGATATAAATGTGCTCAAGGTCGTAAAGACTCTAAGAATATGGATAACTGGATATCTACAGGATATAGTTTATTCTATGCTATTCAAAACTTATTCTTTAATAAAGCACGTACAAATGTTAAATTAAGTGCAACTATCAATGGAACAGGATTCATGATCGATAAAAACTACATCGATGCTGGATTTAATCCTGTTACTGTAACTGAAGATATTGAATTATCAATCCTATGTATTCTTGATGGTATTAAAGTTGTTTATACCGATGATGCTATTACTTATGATGAATCTCCAAATTCATTTAAAGATTCATGGAATCAAAGAAAACGTTGGTCAATTGGTATCATGCAATGTTGTAAGATTTATAATAAAAGATTATTACGTAAAGTTATAAAAGAACATGATTATAGTTCATTTGATAAAATAATATTTAATATAGCACCTTATATTCAAGTAATGTCTATTATTCCATTTATTTTACTTGGAATAATTCATATGCAAGATATTCAAGATGGAATAGCAACTATTATGTCATTTGATTATACAGGCTTAATAATTGGTTATTTCTTAAGTATTGCTATAAGTATTTATACATTACAATATTATAATAAATCAGTTGGCAAAAATGTCTCTGGTATTGCTTTATTTATTGTCTTTGTATTATCATGGGTTCCAATTAACTTTATATGTTTAAATCATAAAAAAGCATATAAAT
>CALMHN010000120.1 GCA_937863745.1 uncultured bacterium
GGTATTAATAAGGTTATATCCAATATGCCTGAACAAGCACTTGCTTTTGAAAGGTTCTCTTATTATCTTAAGAAATTCATTGGTAATGAAGAATCAGTAGATACAAAAGAAGAAAGCAGTCTATTAAGATCTTTACTATTCTTTGAGTTTTAATGAATATCAGGAGGGATTATGAATTTGAATAATTTAATCTATGCAACAGGTATCCCAGATAATATCTTTGAATATAGATTAAAAGAATATGATAATATGATGTGTATTAAAGATATGCTGACAGATTTGGGATATGAGATTGTTAATATTGATTATATGACATCTGATCCTACTAATCCTTCTTATTACTATGAATGGATACTGAAATCACCAACTGGCAATAAAGAGAAATTATATGTTCCTGATATAGATAAAACAGTATCCTTTATATCATCAGGAATTAGATGGATTCCATTATTTCAAATAGCAGATCCTGTATTATTTAAAAAGAAAAACAATATCTTTGTTCATAATACATATATTACGCTTATGCTAGATTTAGAATTTAAATACTTTAATATTGGTGATTCAAGTATACCAGTTTTACTCTTGCTTTTAGATACAGAACGTAATATAGATGTGCTTATGAATAGGTTAAACATAACAGAATGGAATATTGTTGATGAACCAATATTGGAAAATATAAATATACCTTTTAAAGAGAATTTATATATTTCTATCAATATAAATAGCTGTAATGATAAAGTAAAAAGATTATTAAAACCATTTTCAAATATGATGTCCAAACAATATCTAACATTTAAGACTAAAGTCTTTAAGGCTAAAAACCAGAATCATATAAGTTATTTACAAGCTTGGTGTGATAACAAACTTGAAAATATTACTAGTTTGTTTAAGATTTTAGATTATGTTCAACCATGTGAATGGCTAACTAATCCATTTTCTATGTTTGATTTGATATGCTGTATTTATACCAACCCAGATATAAGTTTTAATATACCAGAACGTGAAATTAATGATGTATCAAAGAGAATAGTAAGATTAAATTGGTTACTTTACAAATTTAATAAACAATATGCAAAAAATATGACTGGAGAAATAAGTAAGATATATGATAATTCATTAGTTGATGTATTGAATACAGATCAACGACGTATATTAGATGATACATTAAATCCATTAAGTGAATTATCATTGATGTCAAGAATAGTATATAATGGGCCTGGTGGAATTAAAAAGGAGAGCACCAATTCAAGAATAAGAAATTTACATGATAGTTATTTTGGCATTATATCTCCAATAGATACTCCAACTGGACAGTCCATTGGTATAAGTCAACATATTGTGCCTGAAGCAAAGTTAATTAATGGTAAACTTATAAATGAAAATAAAGATTATATACTATCTATATGTGAACAACAGATACCTTTTTTAAATAAGAATGATTGTATTAGAGTTGAGATGGCATGCAACCAGATGAGACAGGCAGTTGCACTCAATAAGCCAGAACCCCCTCTTATAAAATCAGGATATGAATCAGCATATGTTGATTATTCATCCTATATAATTAGGGCTAAAGATGATGGGAAATGCGTTTATAAAGATGATAAGATATTGTATGTAAAATATAATAATAAAGATGACGAAGTAATAGATATAAGGTACAAAGGATGTCAAGGATTTGATAAAACATTATATGCTAATGTTAATCAAGGAGACAGCTTTAAGAAAAATGATATACTGGCATGTAGTAATATCATTAATCGTAATACTGGTGAAATGATGCTTGGCACAAATTTATTAGTTGGATTTTTAAGTAGTGGATGGAACTTTGAGGATTCCATTATAATATCAGAAACAGCTGCTAAGAAATTAAGTTATAG
>CALMHN010000121.1 GCA_937863745.1 uncultured bacterium
TTTGTGTTAATACTAAATTGTAATTTTTATTAACATACTGAATATTAACAATTATAGTATCACCACTTTTAATATTTTTTTTATTAAAATCTATTTTTGTATCATTTGACATATTAGCATAATATAAATATCCAGTAAATATATCATCAATTTCGACAAATATACCATTATCATTTACTCCTGTTACAATACCCACATATTCTTTAGTCAAATCTAATTTTTTAACCTCATCTGGCAATATATGTTGTATATATTTTTTATTACTGACAACAAATATTCCACTGCCATCATTATCATTTCTCACATAATTTTCAATCATCACATTTTTCTCTGTACCAATAAGTGAATCAAAATCTAATATTTTATTTGCAGATGCTAATCCACCAGGCATAAAAGCATTTACTCCCATTATATCTACAATGTATCCACCTTTATTCTTACCTACTATCTTTGCAGTATACGCCACACTAGGATTTTTTAGCTGATTAAAAAATTCTTTTATTAACGCATTTTGAAAACCTTTTGTCAAAGACCCTCTTACATCATATTTATTACTTTCTATGTATACATAAATTTTATTATTAGATAAAAAATATTTTCTTGATTCATCATTTGTAATAATATTTATAAAATCTTCTTTTGTTATACCTACTACATTAAAAAAAGCATTTTCTTTACTTAATTTAATATATACATCAATAAAATTATTACATAACACTAACAAATCATCTGTATCTTTATTATAACTTTCTATATCAGTTAATAATAACAAATCACCAACATTAACATCCTTTGGCATCACCTTACCATCAGCATTTAATACAAATGTCTTTTCATACAATGCTTTCATCTCTTCTATATACTCAATAGGATAATCTTTTGTTATTATCTTATCTCTTCTTGATTGTTTACTATTATTAATTTTTACTCCCATAATAATATAATTTAAATTATTTTCGATAATATTTGATGATAATAATTTATTGTTAATATATTACTTTTTGCAATATCAATTAAATTATTATCATAATAATAACTAGATATATCTTCATTATATATATGATCACTAACATCAAATCCAAAAAATGACAATATATCTTCAAAATATACAGCTTTACTATATTGGCCATTACGCCATAAGTCTACTATATCAATAATATTAGACTCCCACGGCTTAATATTATATAATTTTAAACACTGTGGCATTTCTATATCATACTTAATAAATTTTTTATATAATTGTAATATATCAAAATTCTTAATATTATATCCACACAATGATAACCCCATGCTATCAACCTTTTTTAATATATTAGAAATTGACTTTAATATAATAAATTCATCATGATTAGTATAATCCTTAATATTTAATTTTTCACTATCATTATCTGATATGACACCAACTGCAACAGATACTATTTTATTATACTCAGCCATTTGATAAGCATACATATTCCAAAATTTTTCTATTGCGCTATCAGATAAATTATAATCATCATTATGTCTAAAGGCATGTAATAAAAATGACGATATATCATTTTTATCAAGGTCATTAAATATTCTAACTTTCGGTGCCGTCTTTACTGATAAATAAATAATATTTTTCATATGATATATTTTTGACATCTTTTATATATAATATAAAAAAATGTAAAAACTAATATTTTTATTTTTTACGAACAATTAAATATTGACAAATCATTTGATTATTATGATACTGTTTAGATATATATAAATCATACATGTTATCTATATTATCTTTATTTTCCTCTATAAAATCAATAGCTTCTTGTTCAGTTGCTAAATTTTCAATATCCATAATATTCTTAATAAATTGATTATATAAAATATTTTTATACTGACTATTCAACATATCAAATGTTATTAATAATATTCTAAAAAAATCATTGTTATTCATATATTTTTATTTTAATTTATTCCACAAATTTGACTACTAAATTTTAAATCTTTTATGGTTATATTATAGTCTATATCAGAT
>CALMHN010000122.1 GCA_937863745.1 uncultured bacterium
AGATGTTATTTCCTTTTGGCAATAATAATAAAGATATCTGAACGAAGGTAATGAATATGAGAACTAAGAATTCAATAAAAAATATGTTTGTATCAATTTTATCTAATATAGTGTCTATAATTGTTGGGTTGGTAGCGCAGGCGTTATTTATTAAAATATTAGGTAGTGCATATCTTGGACTAAATAGTTTATTTTCAAATATCATATCAGTGCTTGCAATCGTTGAAATGGGCGTTGGTAATGCTATAATATTTAACTTATATAAACCAATCGCAGAAGATGATAGAGAAAAAATAAAGTCATTAATGAAATACTATAAAAATAGTTATCGAATTATTGGCTGTGTAGTATTAATGCTAGGATTATCAATAATCCCAGCTTTACCATTTATAATAGATTTTAGTTCTGTAACAGCCGACATTAATATTTACTTAGTATATCTATTATTTTTAAGTGATTCAGTATTATCATATTTCTTAGTATATAAAAGAAGTATATTATATGCTAATCAAAAAAATTATATTATTAATGCCATCCATATAGGGTATACAATTATTGTTAATATTTTACAGTTATCATTTTTATATTTAACACACGATTATTATTTATATCTAATAATTAAAATAGGTATGAGAGTACTTGAGAATATCGTAATTACTCTAATAGCCGATAAGATGTATCCATATATAAAAAAAGACGATGGTAAAAAATTAGACATAGAAACAAGAAATGATATCACAAAGAAAATCAAAGCATTATTCTTTCATAAAGTAGGGTCTTTCGTTGTTTTATGTACAGATAACATTATTATATCTAAGTTTCTTGGATTAGTTATGGTTGGATTGTATTCAAACTATTATCTTATAATTAATTCAATTCAAACAGTTATAAGTCAAATAGTACAAGCTACTACAGCAAGTGTTGGCAATTTGCTTGTAACTGAAAATAAAGATAAGCAATTTGAAACTTTTAATAAAGTCAGATTCTTAAACTTTTGGTTAACTACATTCTCCGGTGCTGCCATCTTAATTGTCATGAGTTCTTTCATTAGAATATGGGTAGGCGAGTCCTATATACTATCAGATTTTGTACTAGTTGTATTAGTAATTAATTTCTACCTAAGTAGTACAAGAACAACATATAGCGTATTTAAAGAAGCCGCCGGGATTTATTATGAGGATCGTTTTGTTCCAATTATTGAATCCATTATTAATATCGTTGCTAGTATTATATTAGTTAAAATATATGGATTAGCAGGTGTATTCTTAGGTACGATTTGCAGTAGTTTTGCATTATGGGGTTATAGTTATCCAAGATTTATTTATCATGACCTATTAGGCGGTAAATATCGCAATTACATCATGGAAACATTAGAATATTTTATTGTATTTATCATGGTAATTATAATATCATATTTCTCAATCCACTATATTATAATTGCTAATCCATATTTACAATTCATTGTTAGTTTAATAATTGCTATTATTTTGCCTAATATTATTTTATTATTAAAATATTATGATACAGATGAATATAAATATTTTAAAGAATTAATTCATAAATTGTTTAGTAAGTTTAAATTTAGAAAAAATGCCTGATATTGCATTTTTTTCATCAATGTACTATAGTATTCAAGTATTTTGAAAAAGGAGGTGCATTATGAATAAAAATGTAAAAACAATAACCACGGATATTCTAGTTTTACTATGTATGTTTATGATATTTAGCTTTTCCAGCATGACATCATCATCATCTAATGGAGATTCTAAATCTATTATCAAAACCAGTATAACTGATGGCATTAATTTAGCTAATAATATAAACTTAATTCATAGAACAATAAGTGCATCATCAGTTGATACTCTTGTAGCTAATCTTAATGCACCATTGAGAAAATGTATGCACGCTTTGGAATATATGATACTTGCTATGCTAATATTTCTATTACTACATTATCTTAAAGTTAATAATAAACTAATTATATGTCTAGCAATTGGCCTATGTTTCCTATATTCATGTACTGATGAATATCATCAAACATTTATTGATGGAAGAACTGGTCAATTTAAAGATTGTTTAATTGATACTACTGGTGCTATAATTGGTACAATAACTTGTAACATATATATAAACAAACACACAGGTAAAGTTAGTGTTTAATAATAATAAAAATAATTTAAATATTATATTTTCGTGTTAATATAAACTATAGAAGTTTGGTGATTTTAGTGAAGGATAAGATAAGTATTATAATATCTTGTTATAATGAAGAGGAAACAATTGAACCCTTTTATAAAGAAATAAGTAAAGTAATGAATGATATGAATAAAGTATCATTCGAATTAATATTTATAGATGATGGGTCAATTGATAATTCTTTAAAATTAATGAAATCATTGCATAAAAAAGATGATAGAGTAAGATATATATCATTTTCCCGTAACTTTGGTAAAGAAGCAGCTATGTATGCAGGTTTAAAAGCATCAACTGGGGATTATGTTGCTGTGATGGATGTTGATTTACAAGATCCACCTAAGTTAATCTCAGAAATGTATAAGATACTTAAATCTGAAGATTATGATCAAGTAGCAACTAGAAGAGTAACTCGTGATGGTGAACCTATTATTAGAAGTATATTTGCTCGTAAATTCTATAAAATAATCAATAAAATATCTGATATTGAAATGGTTGATGGAGCAAGAGATTTTCGTTTAATGAAAAGAAAGGTTGTTTCCTCAATATTATCTTTAAAAGAATATAATAGATATTCTAAAGGAATATTTTCTTTTGTTGGATTTAAAACTAAATGGTTAGAATATGAAAATATTGAAAGAGTAGCTGGAGAAACAAAATGGTCTTTTTGGGCTCTTTGTAAATATGCAATTGAAGGAATCGTGGCATTCTCAACAATACCATTGGAATCTCCTTTATATTTAGGAGCCATAACAGAACTTATATCTTTAATAATGTTCATTATATGTATTGTTAAACACTTTGAAGTCAGTTTATTTATGTCTTTAGCAACTCTTATTATATTTATGTTTGGCTTATCATTTATTTGTATAG
>CALMHN010000123.1 GCA_937863745.1 uncultured bacterium
TTGACTTGGTCTCCATTTGTTATTTAGAAAAGTTAAAACATATCCATTTTGTGGTGGACTTGTTGTAGTATCCACATCAGTTAATTCACTTAATTGAGTTACATTTGGAGGAAGTGGTTTGGATTTCCATTTTGATGAAGAAGCATCAAAATAAAAGATATATCCATCTTGTGGTTGAGTACTATAAAGATCAACATTAGCTAATTCATTGAGAAAGTGAGTATGAGCAATGTTTGCTTTTGTATTTACAAAATTAACTAAATCTGACTGATTAGTAATATCACCACCAAGTTCTCCCCAATTTATGGTTAAGATCATTTGATCTTTGGTTATTCTACTTCTGACTATTTCTGGAGGAAAAGGCATGATTAATTGATCCCCACCTTATATTTAGTTATGAAATAATTTCTATACTTTGTTATTAATATATTCATCTATTAGCTTTTTTATTTCTCTTCTTTCATATTTATTAGCCTGCTTTTTTGAATATTTTTTACCCTTTCTACCATCATATTCCCAGGATGTTGCTTTAGATTTAGATTTCATGCCCATGATGAAGAGATTCTATACAAACTCCTTTCAATATATATTGTTACAATTATATTCTTTTAAATCAAACATACAAGCAATATCATAAATAAATTGTGCCAACTGTTAAGTAATCTTGACAATTAGTTAACAGTTGGCACAATGTTATGTTACATTAATAATTAATTATTAATTAGCAGCAGCATTTGTCCATTTGCTAGTTGCACCATCCCAAGTTAATACATCACCATCAGTCACAGTATCAATTTCAACATCATTAAGATCATCAAGATTGATAACCCTATCCATTGCAAAAGCAGATAACACTTTCAATTATTATTAAAGTGAATTAATGCTAAAACAAATTGGTACCCCAGTTTGGTAACTTGTGTAATTAAATGGTGTAGATGCAATTTGTGTACTATCATTTGTATATGTAGGTGTTGGAACTGAAGGAGTACCAGTTAAAGTTGGTGAATTTAGTGGTGCTGGAATATATTCTAAGTGATTTTTATATACTTTAGTTATCATTTTATAAATCTCCTTTTCAGATTAAACAAAATCTGTGAAATGTTTTATAGTTAAGTCGCGTAATCCAACATTAGGATAAGTTTCTGATTTAACATTATAAGGGGCATCTTCATATTTAGTATATTGAAATTCTTTTAATAAAAATTCTTGTATTTCCCAATTAGCATTAGACCCAGCCCATTTAGTACCAGATGATGGAAACCATATACCAAACCATACTCTCATAGGAATAGTTGGAATATGAGTTGTATGAGTTGTTATTGTTTGATTGTCTATACTAAAAATAATACGAGAAGGGTTAGTATTCCAATCAATTACTAAATCATGCCACTCATCATCATTTACTGCACCTATAGGAAAATTAATAACTGTATCAGTATATTCTGACCAATATTCTGGGTCGTTTACACTTGAATAATTAGGATCAGATTCAGGAACATCTGAATTAGGAACAGACCAATTACGTAATACTCCTAACCAAGAATTAAAACGTCCTACATTAAATGAAGCATTCTCTTGATTAGGATCTGCTTTAGTTGCACTAGGAGTTTCAATATCTATTTCATGATTTCTTACTATATAATGACCAATCTCATCTGATCCAGATTTATGCAATCCATCTGAAATACATTCTTCCCAGATATCATCTCCTGGATAAGCTTCCTCATAATGAAATGTCCATATTGCAGCACAAGCTCCAGTAAGATTAGGATACTTACATTTAAATCTAAATATACCAGGAGTGAAATATTTCTTACTTACTAGACAAGATCCAATTCTAGTTTTTCTTCCAGTAGGAAGGCCTATCCTATTAACACCAAAAGTATTTTCGCCGTTATACTGATCTCCATACGCATAACAATGAACAAGACCCCTTTCAATTTTAACTAATTGACTGACACATCCTCCATTAGCTCCACCCCATGATTTATGACAAACAGACCAAATATTTTTTGTATGTTGTATATCATTAAAATCATCAAAGACAGATTCACTATTAATATAATTATCAAGACTATCAATATTAATTTTTTTAATAACTATAGGAGATTGACCATCAAATTTAGCATAAAATGTATAAAAACCTGTATCTAATATCGGTGTTTTTAATTTTAAATAACCAGGAATTATATTATTAGGATCTTCAGAATTTGGGGCAATAAATTTGTATATTCTATTAGTTACATCATAACTTTGATTTGTCTTATAATTTGTACAATAGACATTAGGCAATACATAAGGATTTCCTAAAATATCAATTTCATTTTGTGTTGGATTTTTAGTTACTCTAATTAAATTGCCTCTTCCTTTAAATAGTGGAGCATTATCAACATTTATAGGAGTTAACATATTAGGTAAAGGAACATAAGATTCATCAGGAGGTGAATATGCCCAGGTGCTTGGTTCGGCATGGAGTTTGCACGAGAATTCCGCATTGCCACCGACTAGAGGGACTAGAAGGTTCTCTGGCACGATTACTGTAGGCATCGTTCCTTTGAATACGCCATCATAATAGATGGAAAGCTTTTGCGTAGTTCCGTTGTAAGCGAAGCCGATTCTTGTGCCGATAGGGGTCGGTGCAATCCAATTGATACCCCCACCTGTTTGTCTCGCCCAACGTCTTCCATTGCTTGTTCCCAGTACCCAACCGATAACGGCAGGAGAAAGAGTAAAATCAGCTTTAGAATCTGCTACTCCTAACCATACGTATGTTCCAGCTATGTATTGAATTTCCCAATAGTAATTACCATTATTATGAGGAAATTTACTTGCTACAGCTACACTTTGATATTTGTAATTAACGTTTCCTGTAACAATCGTTTTTGTTTCATCATAAGTACACATAACATGGGCTTTATTTGAATCGAATGTTGGAGAAACACTATCAAATTCATAATAAATTCCTTTTCCAAATAAAAATTGATGTTTTACAGTGTATGGTGGTAATGAGCTTTTAACTAATAAATTATCGCATGTACCAATTAATATTCCATTAATGTATAATCCACATGGAGTTATACCAGATTGGTCATGATAAATGTATACAGAATACCATTTATCAATATCAAATACAGGGGTGCTAATTGATACAAAATCTACTCCGCTTTTACGAACATATTCACAATGACCATCATCATGAATTCTAAAACCATAATGATTGTCAATATCTCCTACAAAGAAAAACCAATAGTATGTACCAGTTGTTGGATAAGAATTTAACATGAGATGAAATCCTACACCATATTTATGATTAGGATCATTTGCACCAGATAATCCGTTTTGTAAACCTTCCATATCAAATCCAGAATACCCAGTAGGAGATTCTAACCAATGACTACCATCAAAATAAAAAGAATTAAAAGGATGGGTTACATCAGTATCATTACCATGTAAAGATAAATTACCAAAATTTTCAAACCAATCCGACCTATCATTATAAAGATCCCACAAAGCTCCTTCATTCACACCAATATCTAATACAGGAATATCAAATGTTATAGGACAGTCTAGATCGCTTTCACCTTGAATAAATGTACGATATGAATTTGTAACATCTGTGTTTACAATATCTGTTACACTATTCATATTATTCCAATCCCCCCATTAAAAAATAAGAAAAATATGGCTGAGTCGATTCTAACATAATACTACAATATTTTGTTGGATCACTCCAAGTACTAAATGAATTCTCTAAAACTGCGGGACTTACCACTTGAGCAGTTAAAGATCCGCCACCTGAATTTCTTACTAAACAATAAAACCCTTCTACTAAACCAGAAGAAGGTAAATATACAGTACACGGATTAGGATTAGTGAATATTATTCTTCTAGCAATATAATCATCAGATAATGTTAAATTATCAATATTACTATCTAATATAATTGGAGCGGGCGTATTTAATCTTGTTACCTCATTTTTAACATAAAATGCAAGTTGCTCATAATCACTAAATGCAAGTTGCTCATATGATAAATCTGTTGGAAATACATTACCTGTTTTAGTTATCTTAAATAGTGCATAATGTTTACTACCATTTAACTGAGCTTCAGGTATAAACACTATCTTTGCTATATTTGGTGGATATTGCTTAGCATACTGATATTCAACAGCAAGATAATATGTACCATTGGCTATTGGCCAAGTACCTGCTAATATATACATATCTGCAGTGAATTCAAGCACAACATAATCTTTAACCACAATACCTGGAGTTAGATGAAAATATAATTTATTATCTGTATCATATAATATATCCATATCTAATCCAGATACTTTATATCTATCACCACCACCAATAGCAGTTATGTGATTGATAATATCTGAATCAAATTTGCTCTTGGGATCTATTGTTCTCTTTTGTATTCCAGACCAATTAGTTGTTGGAGTATATGTTGGCATAATATAATAATTGCCTCCTTTTATCTTCTTTAGATATTACAAATACCACATTAACCCTCCTTAAAGAGTAATAACTCA
>CALMHN010000124.1 GCA_937863745.1 uncultured bacterium
TTTTTATTTATAAAAAAATCATAATATTTTTGTCTTTTAAATTTCTTAATAGCTCTTTTTATTATATCATCATTTATAATAACATTATGCTTTTTTAGTTCACTAATAATATCACCATCTAACATTTCTGTCTCTGTAAATAAAACATTAAATACTATTGTACCATCATCCTTTATGCCACCAAACTTATATGATAAATATCTCTTCTCATTGGCTTTCTTATATTCTATATTAGAAACATCAAAGAAAATCTTATGCCCATCAATATCTACTAACATACTTCTAAATATACAATCAGTCTTCACATAATATGACATCTGCGACCGCCATACTAGCATTATATCTTTATCATATTTACATAATATATTAGATTGACTATTATTAAAACATATAGACCCATTTTTACTAAAATACATGCTAAAAAAAGAATATAGCTTATCAAAAACATCATCTATAAAATCTGGATATAACTTTATAATATTATCTATATCATCTTGTATAAAAGTACTAAACTTACTATAATACCTTGACCTTATATCCATTAAGTTTATAAAGCCACCTTTACCTTCCATTTTATATCCTATGAAAAGACTCTGCATCTTATCATAAAAATCTTTACACTTATATTCTATCATATTAACTTATAAAAATTTTTGAAAATCCATCTATCTTTTTTATTTCATATTTTCTATCAAATATTTCAAAAGGTAGTTGAGTATGATTTATAACAAATACATTTAATCCAAGTTCTATGCTCATACTTTTTAATATATTTAATATATAATTTATAGAATTGTTATCTAATCCAGTAAATATTTCATCTAAAAATAACAAATTTATATCAGAAAATTTAATTTTCATTAATTTGATTAACGAAACTAACACTGATAAGTCTATTTTTTTATATTCGCCAGTACTTAATTGTGATATAGGCACTTCAAAGCCAATTTGTGATACATGAGCATTAAATTCAGTATCAAAAATTATTTTATAATTTAAACCAAGTTCTGCAATATTTTTATTAACTTCATTATTAAATGGTGATATTAAATTAGCAACAGCTAATTGTTTTACCCCATTTGTATCATATATATCACTTAGTATTTTTAATATCTTCATCTGTTTAGTTAATTTATTAATATTATCATTATTATTTTTAATATTATCTTTTATATTATTAATTAAATTTTCTATTGATGATGTTTCATTATCATTTGAGTTTTTTATATCATCTAATTTTTTCTTATTATTTTTTATATCAGCATCAATTTCAACTTTATGGATATTTAAATTATTAAATTCACTTAATTTATTATTATAATTAATAGTTAATGATTTATTAGTTAGCATAACAAATTTTATTTTCTTTGATAGTACTTTTATTTTTTTATTACTGTCATCAATATTTATTATATGAAAATCTGATGAATATTCAGCACCACAATTATTACATTTAATTGTTAAATCACCACCGCAAACACTACATTTTTTAGGATTACTATGTATGATATCATTAATTTTTTTTATTTCATATTTTAATTTAGTTATATATTTATTATTTTTATTAATCTTAGATTTATAATCAGATAATATTTTATTAAGGGTTACTAATTCTAATTTTATATTATTTGCTTCTTCTGATAATTTCAAAATATCATTTTCTATATTTATTATATCATTTTCTTTTGATTTTAATATTTTTTCACGAAGATTATGTAATTCAGTTTCCGCAGATGATAGATTATTTGATAATATTATATTGTCATTATTATATTTATCTAATAATGTTTTATTTGCTTTTATTTTATCTTTTATTATATTATAAATAATATTTATTATTTCTAACCCAGTTATCTTATCAATAATAGTTTTTTTATCAGCAGGAGACATTGTTAAAAAACTTTTAAATTTATTTACAGATAATGATATTGTATTATTAAATATATATGAAGGAAATTTTAATAATTCATTTTCTATATAATTATCAACATCAGATTTACTTGTTATTTCATGTTCAACATTATTTATAAAAAGTTTAACAAAATTTGGCTTTATACCCCTTTCTATTACTATATTTTTACCATTATGAATTAATTCAATTTTAGTATATGCATTTTTATTAATTCTATTTGCTAAATCTGGTATTCTTTTGTTAGCAACACTACCATATATTGCAAATTTTATTATGTCAGATATGGTAGACTTGCCTGCTCCATTATCACCAACAATTACTGAAAAATTACTACTATCTGAAAAATCAATCCTTTGCAACTGATTGCCATATGACTGAAAATTTTTAAATTCTATATATTTTATATTCATATTTTATAATTTATTTATAATTTTTATCTCTTCATCAGTTAGATCGTAAAGTTTATAGACCATCTGGTCAATCTGGCGTTCATATTCTTTTACTTTTTCCTGCTTGACTGGATTTTCAAGATAATCTTCATCCTTTGTTATTGAAAGAATCTTATCTACAAGGTCAATAAAGGGTTGTTGGTCTTCTTTTGAGATTTTTTTTATAGGAACTTCTGAAAGTGGCTTTGCAATAAGCTCTAAAATCTCGCCTTTTCTTTTACCACGATAATAAAGCCAAACATAATATAATTTAGAATTT